>JAISUN010000129.1 GCA_031272085.1 Dysgonamonadaceae bacterium
CGCGCTATCGGTCATTCAGTTTTGACCTCAAATGCCAATACACGTGATAATGTTCTGCAAATTGAACAGGCAACAACATCATACAAACGCAATGATTTACAAAAAGTTATCCGCGAAAATTTGAAACCGGTCAATCATCCGTATTACACAAAATACAAACCTTTGCAAGCACTTTGTTTACAGATACTTCGACACGATAAAACAACCTTTGGCGCGGATAAGAACAAAATTCACGGTTTGCTTTTCGATGGCGCTTGGCTGTGGGAAGAGTATCTGAATACGATTCTGAAAAACGATTTTATTCATCCTGAAAACAAAACAGGAAAATATAAGCACCATCTATTTGAAAATTTTCAGCCAATTTATCCTGACTTTTTAAGTAAAGAAACAAAAAATAGAATGGTTGGCGATGCAAAATATATTCCTTTGAGAAAACAACAAGAATATGCCGAAAACTCGGAGCGTGCTACAAGTATTTACTACAAAACAATTACTTATATGTATCGCTTCAATTCCAAAAATGCTTTTTTAATTTATCCTTCAAATAAAGCCGAAAACGAAGAATATAAAATCAAAGACACCAAAGGAGTATTGCTAAAAATAGGATTTGAAGTTCCTCAAACGACAACTTCTTTTTCTTGTTTTCAGACAGAAATACAAGAATCCGAAAAAGCAATAATCGGAGAATTGCAATAGTTTTCATTTTTTATCCAACGACACCTTTTGTCGCTCTATCGTTGTGCCTTTATAGAAAAAAATAATCCTTGTATATGCCTCCTCCTTTCCGACACCCACTTTCGCCACCGCGGCTTAACGCATTTGCCCCAAGCCGACGTCATCATCTATTCGGGCATATTCACGATAATTACGGAATACAAAAATTGCGACATACCACTTTTGTCAATGCCGCTATTTTGGACGAAAACGATGTGATAAAAAATGAGCCTGTTAGGGTAGTTGTCGGAATAAAGACAATCACGTAAATCAAAAAAAATATCCGAAAATCACAGTTCAGACATTAAACAACATACTTTGTCGTTATGGCGCCGTATCTTTGCATAAAATTTCCGCAATGGAGTTGGTTAATTGATGTGTTAAACTATTAAAGGACAAAAGATTATGCAATATTTATTTAAGGTAAAACCGACCAGAAACATCGGCGGGAAATGCGAAATCTTAAAGGACGAAAACGGCAAACACAGCGGCGGACAGATAGAAAATATTGCCCGCAAATCCACGAAAAGAACACCGCCAGCGACAACAGAGTAATTACCGGATGTATTGGCAACAAAAGGATTGAAAAAAAATTATTTGCCGCGTAAATATCTGATATAAGGGAAATTCCGGGGAACAACTGGCGGAGAAAGGCTTTAATTCTTGCCTTGCTGCGGTCGATGAAAATAAACTCCCACCACGCAGCAATTATGCGGTTGAAGAAAGTTGCAGAGTATTTTTTATTGGGATTCCGAAACAGACTGTCGAATATAAAATGCTTTCCCTCAACAAGTTCCGGAATTTTCACAGCATCAGTTCCGTATTTGTGTTTCATCATTCTGATTGCTGCGGTCAGAATCCTGCAAAGGTTGAATTGCCGGGCAACTACCTGTATTTCAGCAATATAGGCATCGGAAAAACTGTTTTGCAGCATAAACAAATCACGCAGCCATTTATCGTCGGCAAAAAGATGAAAACAGTAATGTTGAGCCATATAAAGCCATTCGTCCACAGGGGATAAAAAACTGATTTTCTGCTCTTTATATGGAATTTGCCGTATTCGTGAAAGAGCGAAAGCGGTAAAATCGCCGGTTGTAAGGCGGAAAAATTTCTTGTTTATCAGGCTGATATGAACGTCAAGGGCAAAAAAAGCCGGCGAATCGGTCAGCATATCAAACTTTCCTTTGGTTTTCAGACGATTAAACGCCGAAGGACTTTTTAATTTGTAACCAAGTTCATTTAAAATTTTCAGAAGTTGAGGCAGGCTGCGCTCGTCGGTCAGCAGGTCAATGTCCGAAACCGGACGGACGCAATCTTCGTCGTAAAGCGCGATGAGCAGCGAAACGCCCTTTAATGGGATGAGCAGGCAATCATTGCCGCACTTTTCCGCAATCGTCATAAAATTATTGATTAGCAACGAATTGCGGGCAAAAGCCAAATCCGAAGCCTCTATTCTTTCGTGCATACAATTTTACCCCGGATTATCTCGAAAAGAGAGTCGGATTCGTTAATCAACATTTTGTCGTGAGTTACGCAAACGACTAAACAATCGCGGGAAACCTTTCTTATACAGTCGATTATCGTCCGAGCATTTTCGGCGTCGAGATTGCCTGTTACTTCGTCGAAAAATATCACTTCGACATTTCGTATTAGTGCGCGGATAAGCGCAAGCCGCTGTTTTTCGCCTGTCGAGAGTTGGCGGCCGTTTTTGCCGATTTTTAATTCTTTCAGTTGCTGCTCATTTTCAGCGAGATACGAAAGGCCGAAATCGCGAAGCAGGCTCAAAACGTGCTGTACGTCCGCTTCTCGGTCGAAAAACAGATTTTCAGCCAGAGTTCCGGCAAAAACAAAAGGTTCCTGCTCTACAAGTCCGATTTTTGCGGTCAGAGATTCTTCGGATATATCATTGATATTGCGCGAATTATAAAAAATATTGCCGCTTTGGGGCTGCCTTAAACCCATACAGAGATTAATCAGGGTTGTTTTTCCAGAACCGCTACGCCCGATGACGGTATTTATTCTACCCCGCTTGAACAGGGCGTTTGCACTGTCTAAAACCTTTTTCCCATCCTCGCCGTAAAAGAATGAAACTTCGTTTATCGACAGCGTTTCAACCGGCTCCTCGAAGCGCGTTTTGCCGCTTTCCTCGGCGAGCGGATAATTGATTACATCCATTATTCTTCGCGCAGAACTCTCTGTTGTAGCGAGTTGCATATATCCGTTTATTATGTTCATTATTTCGCTGCGGATAAAAAGAATCGCCGCGGGAAACAGGACAAGTTCCGCAATATTAAGCCGTTGAGAAGTCAGAATTTCGCGACTTGCCATAAAAACGAAGAAGATTGTAACCGCAACTGTCATTGTTTCAACGATTAAGGTTTGCAGAGCGTTAAGTTTTGCCGTTTTTTTGCGCAGGTCGGCAAGTTCGGTTGAAACCCCGCCCAGTCGGCGTTCAACGTAGCCCGTAGCGCCGGAAACGGTAAAAATCCGGAATCCGCGCAGCCAATCGACAAAATACTGGTGCAAATCGCCAATACGGTCGTAACTTATTTTGTTTAAGTGCTTTATCTTGCTCCTGAAAAGCGTAATTCCGGCTACAATAGTTGAAATCAGAATAAGTCCGGCAAGGGTAAGCGTGGGCGAAACAAGCATCAGCAGCAGAATAAAGGCTATTACCGTAACCGGAGCCTTGATAAATGAGCGGTAAACCATCGGCAGCAGGCTGGTAATCATACTCGATTCCATACTTAATGTCATAACTACGCGATTATCAATGCAATCCGAAATATACGAGCCGGGCAGTTGCGAAAATTTGCGGATACAGGCAATTTCGATATTTCGCTTGATATTGGGCATTGTATAACCCATTATCAGCGCGGAAAATGTTTTCAGGAATATTCCAGCCAGCATCAGAGCGAAAAACAGCAGAATATCGCGAAAATTCAGTAAACGATTGATATTCAGCGAATAAATATCCATATAATTTTTCAGAACCCAGGCTACCGCCGCTGGAAAAATGCCCGCAAAAATATTGAGGACAGTAACCGACACAATTTTACTGTGTTCGCCCTTTGCCATTTTCCAGACGAATTTAAGGGCGGCAATTTCGCGTTTAATCTCTTCCGAGTTTTTCATTTTTTGGGCGTTTGAATGTATATGTCCAGTTTGCAAACCGCGATAGCAGACATTCGCGGCAAAGCGGGATGGAATCTGTGCGTTTGAAAAAATGCAAACGGCGTATTTTCCGCGCTTTCGGCGAATTATAAATTTCGCTCAATTTTGCGTCGAGCAAACTGCCTACGGTCAATTCGCCGTAATAGTCGCAACTGCATAGACTTACATCGCCATTCCAGAAAACAACCAAACGGCTGTCAATATGCCTGCAAATTTTGTGCCGCGGCGAAATATTGTTTTCAAGCCGACCGGTATAAAAAAATTTCGGCCATGGAAATTGTTTCCCGAAATTTATCCACCGCAAACGGGAATACCGCTTGAAAAGCCGCATTGCAACCTGCTCGCGCTCACATTCAAGATTGTCGAGCAGCGAAAGTTCGAAGCCGCGGCCACATTCGGCAAAAATACTGTCAATTTTGGCAAGTTCTTCCTCTGCTCTCGCAAATTTCGCTGGTTTGCGGATTTCTTCGTAACCATTCGGGTCGTGCATATCCATGGAAAATGAAATGCGTATCCGCTTGTGAACAAGAATTTTACGCAATAAATTATGGTCAATTCCGTAGCCGTTGGTATAAATGACAGTGCTAACGCCTTTCAGTTGGCCGATTTGCTCGACCAACTTATCCAAATCGGGATTCAGAAAAGGCTCGCCATGCAGGTAAAGGCAAATTTCGCTTATCGGTAAGTCAATGTTTTTCAGGATTTTAGAAAAAATTTCCGGCTTCATTATTCCCCGCGGACGGCCTTCTTCGCCGCTTCCCTGCGGACAGCAAGTACAGCGAAGATTGCAAATATTGGTCGGCTCGATAATAATATACCGGGGTGCGCTGCGTTGCCGTCCCTGACGTAAAAGTCCGTCTATCAACATTATACGCATTTCGCGAAAAAAATCCCGTATTTTATGCGCCAACTTTTTCATCGCTCAATTTTATAAGAAAGGCAGGCTCCCTGACAGAGTTTTCTGTCGTAAAGAAAACAATCGGCGCAGCGTTCAAATAATGGCTTGGACAGCAATGATTTAACCTCGCCAAGGCAAAAGGATTCAACCTCGTTCCAAGATAAATTTTCATTGAATTGCAAACTGTGGGAAGTCAGTCCCAGACATGGATTAAGGCTCAAATCAGGCTTTACCGACAGATTATTTGTGCAATTATGCTCGTCGAGATTGCAGCGCGGAAAATTTCCCTTGGATAGCAGCGAGTTAGCCGTTTCCTCGTCAAAAATGCACAGCGGAAGCGGTTTAGCAAAAATAATGCCGATTTTTTGCGATTCGGCCTTAATAATCAGACTTTTAAGCATTGACGCATAATTTTGGAATGTATCAGGAGCGATAAAGCGGTTTTTCCCCTCGTCCGCCGGAATTGCAAGCGCGACGCTCAATTCTTTTAATCCCGTTTCGGTACAGAGTTTCAGCCACGAATCGACCTCAGGCGAAGCGTCCGAAACATTTGTACGCAAAATGAGATTGATTTTCTTCTTTTTTGCAAGGGCGATATTTTCGTGCATTATCCGCATCAATTCGGGCTTTTCGAGAGTTTGAGGCGTAAGATGCACAAAAATCATATCAATAAGTTTTCCGCTGAAATTGCGGAAATGCGAACAATCGCGAGTGAAATTCGAGGCAAAATAAGTGTTCATCCCGTATTGCCGGCACAAGCCGAGCATATCGTCGAAGCGGCTGTGCATAGTCGGTTCGCCGCCGCAAAAACTGACGCGCTCAATCCGATTTTGTTTAGCCCATTTTAGAACTGATTCAAAATCAGACAGTTTCATTTCCATAGCCGGCATTTTGTATGAAAAACAGTATGGACACGACAAATTGCAAAATCCGGTTGTAAAAATCATTATTTGGCGGATGGATTCGCAATCACCGCCGGTTGCTGACAAAATGTCAGGCGCAATGCGGAGCAATTCCGGTCGGATTCCGTCGAAATACCGGTAAAGATTTTTCAGCAGCCGCTGTCGGTTAATTTCCGTACTACATTCGGCAAGTGCGCTGTCCAAGCGTGAAAATAAGAGTTTACAGTCGGCGGCGGACTTCGCAAAATATTTGTATTTTTTTCCGCTGTCGAAGGGCGCAGGTTCGTCGAAACCCCTTGTCAGAAACGGGAAACGCCGCCGCGCGTACTTCAAAAGAGGCTCAACATCCCCGTTTTCCTCAAAAAATGAGAAAAAAACTCCGCTCATACTCTCAAAATCGACCAGCGAAAACTGAAAAATCAAAGAACTGCTCAAATTTGAAGATATTTTCCTTCTCTTAATCATAAATCAAGGGAATTTAGCAGTTCGGGGTCAAAATGTCCCTTATTGCCGAAAAGCAGCGTATAATGCGGCAAGTATGCGGTTTTTTCGCAAATATCCATCCATTCCTGCACCCTGTACAGTATTTTGCAGTTATTTCCTGCTTCGAGAAGCCAGATAAATGCTTCCTGCCGGCTCGCTTCGAGCAAATATGAGCGTTCAGAAACAGCGGTTTTTTGAATTTTTACTACCGCTGCAAGTTTATTTCTGTAAGAAAAATTAAAACCAAATTTATCGATAAAATCAATTTCTTTTTTCACTCTGCTTTTATTGTCATGCAATTTAGCATAACATAATAATGAATCTATAATAATCTCTTTTTCAGCATTTTGAGAAATAAAAACAAGGTCGTCGCCCATAAATTCATAACCCGCCTTGCCGAGCATCATACATAACGTAGTTTTCCCTTCGCCGGAGCGGGCCGGCAAAAGCAAAGCCTTACCATCGCGGGACACGCAGGCGGCATGGATGCAAAATTTCCCGTACATCGCTAAAATGCTGTGCAACAAGAAGAAACTGTAATTGCTAAATATAGGACGATTTTTTCGAAAATAAAGTCCTTTTGTTTCGACAAGGTAACAATATGTAAGATTTTTAGCCGGTATATGGCGTATTAGAACTTCATTTCCTATCAAAATAAAATTTTCATCAGCGCCAACAGGATTGTACCAGGAAAGAGGAGTAATTATGTTGGTAAAACCATTCCAGACAAGCGGAAGTCCTTCCGGCAGAGGAAGTTTTTCTACCGCCTGAATCACAATTTCGTGAGCGTCTGCATAATCAAGTCCTTCGATATATTTACCCGAATGATACCGAAAAATTTGCAAAATGCTCTCTATATCCGCCTTATGATTAAGTCGAAAATCCAGTTTCACACCCGCAATTACCACGCTAACGCGCTGCTGTTCCATTTATCAATAATAATAGTACAGCGAAACGTAGTACAGACCGCCCGAATAGAGCGATGAACCGCTGTAATACAGTGCGCTGCCCTGCACCGTATTAACGGCCTCGTGCTTTTTTGTCATGGGCTTTTCGTATTTACGAACCGCAGCCCCGTTTGCCAAATTTGTTTCCATAAATTTTACTTTTTTAAAATTATACAATTATTTAAAAATATCGCTTACGTTAGATTTAACTGCCTGAATATCAGTAATAATAGCAAGGATGATAATAGTATAAATTTTTCGGTTCTTCCTCAATTCTATAATACAGCGCGCTGCCCTGCACTATGTTTGGAGCCTCGTGTTTTTTTGTTGCGGGCTTTTCGTATCCACGATTAGCAGCCCCGTTTGCCAAATTTGTTTCCATATTCATTTTTTACTTTGAAATAAGTTTTTCCGACAGCCAGTATTTTACAATATCGCTGACGTCAGATTCAACAGTCTGAATATCAGGAAATTGCTCTTTAAGAGAAGCGGCGATTTCCGCCTGCGATTTGCCTTGTTCGACCCACTGCCAAATAAGGCTTGCAGTATAATTGAAAGTGTAGTAGGCTCCGCTGTCGAGATTAACGGCTACTACTGCGTCTTTCAGCAATTTCCAACTGATGTTGGAGTTGATGGCATAGATTTCCTTTTCCATTTTTATATGTTTTTTGCGTTTAGTAAAATCTTTGCAAGACAGCCTCCATTGCAAAATTTGGGCTGCATCAGGGTACAGCGGAAGCAATTTTCTGTCCTTCCGAGGCGGCGATAGGGATTAAGTTTGTTTTCAAACCACCGCTTTGCTTCGGGATAGGTTGTAAATTCCGAAAAATGCCGTTTTTCTTTGGTCGCAAGCGGCAAACAGTAAATACAGTCGCCTTCGGGCGAAATATCAAGGCGCGAACAGCAGCCCGAATTAAGCGGGGAGCCTGTATCCCAGAGGATTCCCAACTGTTCTTCGGTAAAGGCGCAAGTCGGGATTCCACATTCATATTCGAGGCGAATATCGTGCTTTTCGGCTTCCTGTGCGAGTTTCACAACTTTCTCGGCCACTACGGAATAATCCTCGTCTTCGAGAAAATAGTTCGAGCCGGTAAGCGTGGGCAGCACAAAGCCGATTTTGATGCTCCGATTCAGATTATATTCCTCAATCAGGCGGATAGCCCAGTCGCTGTCGTCATCGTCGGGAATGATATTAAACGTGATTGTCGCGTGATGTTTCAATGCGCGGAGCGAAGCCTCGATATTGCGGCGTTGCTCATCATTCCAACTGCTTGGCGGATTGATATTTACAACCCATGAAACGGGCAAATCGGCTAACTTTTCGGAATATACGGGAGCCTGTGCCGTTGCAAGATTTGAAAAGACTGTTATGCTAAAATCGCGGGCAAGCAAATATTCTGCAATATGCTCGAAATCGGGATGTAAAGTAGGTTCGCCGCCCATCAGATGAATCGATTTGTTTTCCGGCGTCCGCGAAATCCACTCCACAATGCTCTCGAATGTTTCGGCGCTCATATTTTTTCCGGCTAATCGCGGAGCCATAAAATCCATTCCGAAACAGTAGGAACAGCGGTAGTTACAGCGATTTGTCAACATTAAATTTGCCATAATCAAACAACATTATAACTTTTACAACCTCCGCGGCAGGCCCGCCTGCGGTAATGCTTGCAATCGGCGCATTGGGGAAAAATCCCCGCCCGATGGCCAAAATAATCGCCGATATGCTTATCGAAACTGCGGTAAAGTTCGCGCAAATTGTCGGTTCCAAGAGCATTTTCGCGATGCAGGCGGAACAATGGGAAACAGTTCCACGCTTCAAGTCCGGGGCCAATATCGACCACAGGACAGCAATCGAAAGCCATATTTACCCCGCTGCGCTGCAAAACGCCGATTTCGCGGGTAGTGAACATACAGGCGGTAAATCCGCAATCCATACCGAGAGAAACACTGCGCTCGGCGGCAGTTTCCGCCATTCTTACAAAATATTTTCCCATTTCTGCAAAGCGGTCGGAACTGATAAAGCGGTTGCCGCCCCGGTAAATCGGCAAGGCTAATCCCACTCTGATAAACCGCATCAGCAGATGGTATTCGTCTATCGTATCGAAAAGAAAAGAGAAATCGGCCTCCGTATCGAAAATTGTGTATGAAAGCGAAGTTATCCGGTTGAAACGGCTCATAAAATCTGTGAGATTGCGGTATTTCTCGTCGGTATAAGTATCTCTTGTTCCAATATTTACAACAAAATAGACGGGATTTTTGCCAAATTCAATACTGTTCAGCGCTTCGGGAGCGGGATTTGTCGCGCTGGTAAAAACTTTGGCAGTAATATTGCGGCTCCACAACAATTCTAAAACTTCGCCAAGATGCGGATACAGAAAGGGTTCGCCGCCCAATATGCCGAGTTCGTGAAACTGGCCGGGATAATGGTCTAACAGTGCGCGGATTTCATCGATGGTCAAAATATCATCCACGTTTCCCCCGCCCTCTTTCAGAACCTTTCGAGCAAAGCAAAAGGGACATCCTCGGTCGCATCGGTGCGTTAGATAAAGATTAGCCATATCATTAATTTTCAAGCATTTATCCAATATACAAAGCGGGAATTTTCTCCTATTTTTTCGAGTTCAAACGGTAAAACATTCCTGTTTGGACGGATGAAAGTTTTTCCGTTGCGGGTAAGCCAGGCGTGTCCGCAAGTCCGACCGCCGAGATACATCATAATATTGATTCGATAGAAAGATTTTCTGTCGAAAAAACTGCAAATACCGTACAGCAACAATGAACGGTAATAACAGCGATGTTCCGAAAACTTTTTTAATTTAAAAAGCGTCACCTCATTGCAATTTTACTTTGCAAAGATAAGAATACTTTTTTAAATAAAATAGCCCCCAAAAGAGTGGTTTTTTTGTGAAAATCAAGTGTTTTTACTGCATATTTTCAATCATATTCAGCATCCGCATCGTCGCTTTTATGGCGGCAATGGTCTGGTCAACGTCCAAACCGCGGGTTTTGAAGTCTTTTCCGTTGAAATTCCACGCAATAGTGGTTTGAACAAGGGCGTCGGTGCGGCCTCCGGCCGGGATTGTAACGTTGTAATCGGTCAGCGCTGGCTTGGGTTTGCCGAGTTTGTTGTATATTTTCCATACCGCTTTCGAGAAAGCGTGAAACTGGCCGTCGCCGGGCATTGTTTCTTCGTATTCTTCTTCGCCAATTTTTATCCTGACTGTGGCAGTCGGACGCAATCCGCGGGCAAGCGAAAGCGAGAAATTGACCATTTTTATTGTGTCGGCCGACTGGGTGTGCATAACGTCGGAAACGATGTACGGGAGGTCGTCCTGGGTAACGATTTCTTTTTTGTCGCCAAGTTCGATAATCCGCTCGGTAACTTTCTTCATCGCCTCGTTGTCGAGCGTGATTCCGAGCGCTTCGAGGTTCTTCTTGATGTTCGATTTTCCGGAAGTTTTTCCGAGGGCGTATTCTCGTTCGCGACCAAAACGTTCGGGCAGCAAGTCGTTGTAATACAGTTTGTTTTTGTTGTCGCCGTCGGCGTGAATGCCGGCGCACTGGGTAAAAACATTGTCGCCGATAACCGGCTTGTTGTTCGGGATTCTGATTCCGGAATAGGATTCCACGACGCGGCTTGCGCGGTTCAGTTTTTTCTCGACTATGTTGGTTTTTATTTTCAACTGGTCGTGAAGCATCGCTATAACGCTGGTCAGAGGCGCATTTCCGGCGCGTTCGCCAAGTCCGTTTATCGTAGTGTGAAGACATTTCACTCCGGCTAAAGCCGCTGAATATGAGTTGCCTACCGCCAAATCGTAATCGTTGTGCGCGTGAAAATCGAAATGCAAATCGGGATAACGCTGAATCATCTCGCGGCAAAAGCGGAGCGTATTTTCAGGATTCAGGATGCCGAGCGTATCGGGCAGCATAAAGCGGCGAATACTCTCATCTTTCAGATTATCAACCATATAGAAGACATATTCGGGCGAGTGCCGGATACCATTCGACCAGTCTTCGAGGTAAATATTGACGTCGATTCCGCGTTTTTTTGCTTCGGCAAGGACGAATTTTATGTCGGCCAAATGCTCTTCGGGCGTTTTCCGCAACTGTTCCGAACAGTGTTTCAGCGAGCCTTTGCAAAGCAGGTTCAGGACGCGGCATCCGGCGCGTGTGAGCCAGTCGAGCGACACCGTGCCGTCAACAAAACCCAGAATTTCTATCCGGTCGAGCATATTTTTCGAGGCAGCCCATTCGGCCACCTTGCAGACTGTCTCAAACTCGCCTTCGGAAACCTTTGCGGACGCGAGTTCAACGCGGTCAACACGCAGTTCTTCGAGCAGCAGGCGGGTTATGTGCATCTTCTCGGCATACGAAAAAGACACGCCCGAAGTCTGCTCGCCGTCGCGTAAAGTTGTATCGAGGATTTCCATATTTTTCTCTAATTTGCACCGCAAAAGTAGTAATTTTTCTCAACAATCGGCTCAACAAATCAAGAATTTCCCGCTTTTGCTTTCGATTATTAAGAAATTATATTAATTTTGCATCTGAAAATATTTTCCAATGAAATACGGCAACATCCGCGAAGAAGAACTGAAAAACCGCGTCGAGAAAGACTTTTTCGACCGCTTCGATTGCGCCGCTATTGTTGGAAATATCGACTTTGCCGTATGCTCGAAAAACCGGCCTGATTCCGACGCCGAATACCTGCTCTGGGCCGAAGCAAAAGCCGCCTGCACAGACATTCTCGCAATGCTCGCACAACTTGTTTTGACTATCGGAAAAGCCCGTACTTTCGACAAATTTCTTCCACCGGCATTTCTCGGCTGCTTCGACTGCGAAAAAATCGCTTTCATTCCCTATCACGAAATCCAGGATATTTTTTATCAGAACGATTTTAACTGGAAAGTAAATTCCTCTGACATAACTACAAAAGAGTTTCAGCAAATTTACGGTCAGGTAAAAAAAATCATCGAAAACGATATTCCTTTTGAAACATATCTTTTTGATTTTGAGAAAGATGAAGCGGAATTGCGGAAATTTATCAGGGAAAATTTCAGGTATTCCATTTCTGACAGAACCGGAATATCTAAACTGCAAATCGACAAAAACAATTTCATTACCATTTACCAAAAATGGGCAAAAACCGTTAAACCAACCATCAACATTGAATGGGACAGGGTTAAGCCGAATGGCATTGTTGACGGCGCATTCTATCTTGCCGACCTGATTTCGGACAAAAACACCACGCTGCTCGAAAAACTGAATGTAGTGCTGAAATCCACGCATTACGTCGCCAACCGGCGGATTGATACTTTCGGAATGTTCGCCTCGAACACCATTGATTTTACCGACAAACAGCAGGCGCACACGCAGTTTTGGGCAAAATACGAGCGTCCGCCGAAAGAAGATTATTGGGATTATATTATCGAACGCCACGATTTGCTTGTGCCGCAGGATGTTCGCGAGCGGAAAGGCAGTTTTTTTACGCCGACAGAATGGGTAGAACTTTCGCAACAGTACCTTGCCGACGTTTTCGGCGAAGACTGGCAAGATGAATATTACATTTGGGATTGCGCCGCCGGAACGGGAAATCTGCTCGCCAACCTGACCAACAAATACAATATCTGGGCTTCCACGCTCGACAAACAGGATGTCGATGTTATGCACGAGCGGATAAAACTGATGAACGAAAAGTCGATGAACGGACAGGGCGCAAACCTGCTTGACGACCATGTTTTCCAGTTCGATTTCCTGAATGACGGTTTTGACAAGTTGCCCGAAGGCTTGCAAAGAATCATCAAAGACGAAAAACTGCGCAGGCGGCTGATAATTTATATCAATCCGCCGTATGCGGAAGCCACTAATTATAAAGGAAATACAAAGGCTGACGTGGCGCGTATAAGCAAGATTTCCGAAAAATATAAAAAGGAATTGGACGGCGCAATGAACGAACTTTACGCTCAATTTTTCATTCGCGTTTTTAAAGAAATACCATCTGCAACACTGGCTGCATTCAGCAAAATAAAATATATCAGCGCACCGAATTTCAAGAAGTTCAGGCAAGTTTTTACAGGCAAATTTCTGAAAGGCTTCGTTTGCCCTTCTTCAACATTCGATAACGTAACAGGCAATTTTCCTGTCGGTTTTTCAATTATTAAATTTGATGAAAAATCGGCGCTTAAATCTGTTTCGTTTGACGTTTTCGGTGCAAATAACGAATATATCGGTCAAAAACAATTTCATTCGGATGACGATAAAAAGTATATAAATCAATGGATTTCAACCTATAAGAAAGATGGTGAGGGGCTGTGTTTCCTGAATTGTGCAAACAATTCCTTTCAAAATCAAAAATATGTTTGGATAAGCGTTAAAGAGCAGAATACGCATTGTGCGCATTTGCCGTTAGTCGTTGATTCAATAATTCCTGCGAGCATTTATTTTGCCGTCCGTCATTGCATTTCTGCAACTTGGCTCAACGACCGCGACCAGTTCCTTTTCCCCAATAAAAAATGGGAAAAAGACATTGATTTTCAGAACGATTGCCTTGCATTTATGCTGTTTCACGGACAAAACCGCATTTCCTGCAAAGACGGCGTAAATCATTTCATCCCCTTTGAAGAATCCGAGGTAAACGCGCGTACAAAGTACGAAAGCCATATTATAATCAGTTTCCTGAAAGGCAAAAAAATCCACAATGCCTATACGGATTTGTTCGACCAGCAGGAAAAAACGATGTCGAAACGCGAATTTTCGCCCGAAGCCCAAGCCGTTTTCGATGCGGGGCGGGAACTTTGGAGGTATTATCACGATAGATATTCCATTTTTTTGAAAAATGGAATATCTGAATACAACGTAAACGCCTCATTATACGACATTCGCGACTATTTTCAGGGCAGAAACGAAGCCGGCAAGATGAACAACAGTTCGACCGATGAAAAATACAACGAACTGATTGGCGCCTTGCGCGAAAAACTGAACCTTTTGGCGAAAAAAATCGAGCCGAAAGTCTATGAATACGAATTTTTAATGCAATAAAAACACAATATATTAATGAAAACAGATATAATTTTAGCAGGCGTAGGCGGGCAGGGAATCCTCTCGATAGCCGCAGTTATCGGGGAAGCCGCCTTACAGGACGGTTTGTATATGAAACAGTCGGAAGTTCACGGAATGAGCCAGCGGGGCGGCGACGTGCAGTCGAACCTGCGCATCAGCGACCAACCGGTGGCCTCCGACCTCATCCCGACCGGCGCCGCCGACGTCATCATCTCGCTCGAACCGATGGAAGCCCTGCGCTATTTGCCATGGCTGAAACGCGAAGGCTGGATTGTAACCAACTCAAACCCGTTTGAAAACATCCCCAACTATCCCGAAATGGACAAGATTATGGCCGAATACGACAAATTGCCGCACAAGGTAATCATCGACGTAGAGCGGATTGCAAAGGATTTGGGCGTGCCGCGTTCGAGCAACGTTGTCCTGCTTGGAGCCGCCTCGCCGTTCTTGGGGATAAGTTTCGACAAGTTGCAAAACGGCATCCGCAGCATTTTTGGACGAAAAGGCGAAGAAATCGTCGAGGCAAACCTGAAAGCGCTCGAAGCAGGGAAACAATTTACCGACAAAATGGAAATCTTGTCATAAAAATTTTTCAAATTTTGACAAAAATACAAAAATGAGCATAAAAACATCCGATTTCTGAAAAACACGCTCAAATTGGCAAAGCGCCTTTCAAAACAAAGCGCAAATAACCAAAAAAATCAAACTTATTGAATTGATATGCCAAAAAAACTTTCAAAGTTACCGCTTTTTGTAAAAAAAATGCCTTACCTTTGGAAAGTTTTTAATTCATTGCGTATTTTTTATCCGCAATGTGCAAGACAACTAATTTATGAACTGCTGTAACAAGATTAATGAGGTAAAAAAGGGCGGATGTTCTTTTTTAGAGAATCCGGCAAAACCAACTCTTGAAATAGTCGGCGGCGAGGCGGAACAAAAAATCCCGCGGATTTCCGACTGTATCGTGTTTATCTGTATGTTGAGCGGAAAAGCCGACATAACCTGCCATTCGTTCAGCAAGCCGGTAAGTATCGAGGAAAACTGCATTATTTCCATTCCGAGGAATGCAAGTTTCGCTATCCGCTTTACCGCTGCCGGACAGGCATTGATATACTACGACCGCGAACAGATATGCCTCTGCAAGCGGGTTGTGGAACTTCAAGCGCTCAAAACAGAACAAATCGCAGGTAAACCGCTGAAAATCAACGAACCAATAATAGATATCCTGCACAGTTTTTCCGATACCGTGGATTTGGGGCTTAAATGCACCAAATATTACAAACTCAAAATGGAAGAGTTGTTCATCCTGCTTTTTATGTACTATACCGACGATGAACTTTACTCGCTGTTCCAGCCTGCGTTTTCCGACAATGTCGCCTTCAAGCAGATAATTATTGCCAACCGCAATAAACTGTTCAAAGTCAATGACTTTGCTTCGGAAACCCATCTTTCCCGCGACGCTTTCCGCAAGCATTTCAGAGATTGTTTCGGAACCACGCCGCAAGAATGGATACTTTCGGAACGCAAGCAACTGATTCTCAACGAGTTGAAATCAGCAGACGCTCCTATTCACGAAATATCGGCTAAATGCGGATTTTTAAGCGTTCCGGAGTTTTACAATTTTTGCCGGAAACATTTCGGGAAAACGCCTTCGGAATTGAGGAAAATCCAATCCTGACCACGCTCAACTGTAAGCGTGGACGCTGATTCCCTTTGCCGATGGCAAATAATTGACGCCGTACCAGCACACTTGCAGCAGCACGAACGAAACAAGGATGATGACTAACGCCGTCTTGTACCGCGAATTAGGAAAATTGTCGCGGAAATGCACGAAAACAAGGTATCCGAGCCAGGTTGCGGCCGCCCAAGTTTCTTTCGGGTCCCACGACCAGTAATGCCCCCATGCTTCTTTTGCCCAGAGCGCTCCGAACAACATCCCGACAGTCAGGAAAGCGAGGCCGACGTATATCAGATTGTCGCACAGCGACATAACTCCGCGGTTTATCTTGTCGGGCCTGGCTAACAGATACAGCGCAAAAACAGCCGCCGCCCCCATCATCGCGTAAGAAAACATATAAACGATGACGTGAGGCGCAAACCACGGGCTTTGCAAGGCGGGCATCAGCGTTTTGTTGTGAATTTCGGGCTTGAAAATGTTGATGCAGATAAAAACCAGCGCCAAAATCGAACTGAACGACAAAATCCAGCGATAACGCCAGCGGACGTATGTTATCAACCCTGCCAAAGGCAGGAAAAACGAGTACCAGAGCCGCGTTTCGCCCATTGTCCGCAGAGGCGGCCTTTCGAGCGAAATCCACATCCCGACAATAAATGAGAAAAAGACGAGCAGACCTGTAACTGTCAGTATTACAGCCTTTTTAACTCCCTTTTCACGCAAGGCGAACCACGCTCCGAGAAACCAGAAAAGCGCCGCCGCAACCGCAAAAAACTTAAACCAATCCCAAGTCATAAATTATTCCTCCAATTTTTTAGGTGCAAAAATAAACAGCCACAAGGCTCCGGCCAACATCATGAAAATGCCGGCGTAAACATAAGGCAGCCAAGGGTCGCGTACCAACTGGAAAATGCTGATTTCGCTCCACCGCCCCATTGTCTGGTCGTAACTCGACTGATAGATTTTCCAGCCGCCGGCCGCTAACGGGCGATTGACCTCCACTACGCCCTCAACGGTTTTATCATCTTTTTGATACACAGTAACATCCGACGAGTATCGGCGCGGTTCGACAGGCGGCATAATCAGGCTCGCTTTGTCGTTAAGTTGCAAAGCGGCAAAAGGAAACATAAAATTTCCGCAACTGACCCAGCCCTCGGCTTTCGCTCCGGTTTTCCGGTTTTCGGCCGAGGCATAAACCGCATCCACAGCGCCTTCGGAATGATATTCAAAATATCTGACCGTATCGCCCGTAACCATCTGTCCGGCATATTGCAAATATTTTGAAACCCGGATATTCCAACCGGCAAGTTCGCCCGTCATCGGACTGCGCTCTACAAGCAGGTTTTCGGGATTATTTTCGGGCAAAGCCTTTCCGGTAAGATTGTCGAGAATCATCAGTTTAGGCGGATATTCGTATATCGTAAATTGCTTTAACTCAATGGCTAATGGCAACTCTACCGTCTCGCCTTTTTCTGTTTGCGCTTGCCATTGCATTTGTCCTTTTTGAACTGTCATCGACAAACGCTGCAAATCGCCGCTCCCGAAAATCGCCGAAAACAAGGCGATGAACAGGCCTGAATGATTGAGCATAAAACCTGTGTCCCGCCAACGAAACGCCGTAATCCGTTTCAGGATGACAAGCAAAAGAATTATCATAAAAAAGACCATCAATAGCGAGAAAGCCCAGGACGAGGTCATTTGCGAAAACCCGAAAATGCGTTCAAGTACGCCTGAATCAAGCGTTTCGCTCGACGGCGCCTGCCGCGTCAAACCCATTATCACGACCAAAACGAGTAGCGAAATTATTGCCGGAATCGCCGATTTAACTGACGACAACCACGCATAAAAAGCCGATTTCCTGAAAAAAAGGAAAACAGCGAGCGGAACGGCCGCGATAATTCCGCCGGAAATAAGATTGTAGGGAAACGTCAGGAAAGCGCTCCCCGTTTTCCCGTTAATAAATTGCAGCAGCAAGCCGGTCAGGAACAGGCCTGCGCATACCGCAAATCCTTCGGCATAGCCGTATGGCTTTTTCCACATATCAATATGTTTTAATTTCAAAAAAAAATCGCTGCAAAGATAATGTTTTCGATTAATTTTTACTGTATCTTTTCTTACAATCGCTTATAAAAAACTTATGAAAATGAAAAAAATTCAGGCAGGAAGCGTTTTTTCCGGCATTTAAAATAAGAAAAGGGAATTCTCACGAACTCCCTAATCCAATCTTTGTTAACCTTAAATCTAATACTATTATGAAAAAACCACGGTGCAAAGTTACAGGCTTTTTTTGACACTGCCAAATATTTTTTAAGTAATTTGTGTTAAAAGTTTAAAACTTTTTGTTAATAATTTAAAAAATATTCTTTATTATGTCATTTTTTAAGCAAAAATTCCGTATCCATTGCAATCATCAGTTCTTCATCGGTAGGTATAACTACTACTTTTACAGAGGATTCGGGCGTACTCAACAGGGTTTCTGTTCCGCGGACGGTTTTATTTTTTTCGCTGTCGAATTTTATCCCGAAAAATTCCATATTTTCGCAGACTGCCGCACGTGTTTGCCACTGATTTTCGCCTACTCCGCCGGTAAAAACCAGAACATCGCAGCCGCCAAGCGCGGCGCAGTACGAGCCTACGTATTTTTTTATGCGGTAATTATACATTTCCAAAGCCAGAATTGCTCGCTGGTCGCCGTTTTTGATAGCGTTTTCTATCTCGCGCATATCCGACGACACGCCCGACACGCCCAGCACCCCGCTGTATTTGTTCACAATAGTGGAAATGGCCTGCGAGCCGACATTTTCTTTTTCCATGATGTAAGTCAGCACGCCCGCGTCCACGTCGCCCGAACGGGTACCCATCAAAAGCCCTTCCACAGGCGTCATTCCCATAGAAGTATCGACCGATTTCCCGTTTTTTATAGCGGTTATCGAGGCTCCGTTTCCGATGTGGCAAGTGATTATTTTTTGCTTGTCGTAAGGCAGGCCGAGAAACTCGCAGGCACGTTGCGACACGTACCGGTGGCTGGTTCCGTGAAATCCGTACCGGCGAATCGCATATTTTTCGTAAAGCGAATAGGGCAATCCGTAAAGATAGGCAAAATCGGGGATTGTTTGATGATAGGCCGTATCGAAAACAGCCGCTTGCGGCACGGTCGGCAGCAAGTCTTTTACAGCATATATCCCGCTCAAATTGTGCGGGTTATGCAGAGGCGCAAGGTCGATGCAGTCGGAAATTTTCTGAATCACGTCGTCGTCGATTATTACGCTGGCGTTGAAGGCTTCGCCTCCGTGGGCTACGCGGTGTCCGACGGCGTCGATTTCGTCGAGCGACTTGATGCAGCCGTATTTTTTGCTCGTGATAACGCCCAGAATGTACTCCACGCCCGTCCGGTGTTCTAAAATTTCGCCTTCCAAAATCACTTTGTCGCCGTTAGGCATCGTGGCTTTGAGGAAAGAACCGTTGAGGCCGATTTTTTCTATACCACCCTGTGCTAAAATACTTTTATCGTTCATATCCATCAGTTTGTATTTGATGGACGAACTTCCGCAGTTTAATACCAGAATTTTCATTGTTTTCGATTGATTTACTGATTGTTACTTAAAAATGGATTCGGTCCGATTAGATTTTCGTTTTCGTCGTAGAGGAAAAATCCCTTTCCGGTCGGAACGCCGAGTTGCCGTGTGCGGTAAAGCCGCCACAGAACCGGATTCGGCTTGTATTTCATATCGCCGTATTCGTTGAACATATCTTCCATCAGGCTGACAAGTTTTTCGATTCCGATGACGTCGGCAATCTGGAAAATTCCGGTTCGCATACCGTAACCTACTACCATTAAGCGGTTTATGTCTTCCAGACGAGCGGTTTTTTCCATCAACATCTGGCAGGCTTCGTTCAGCAAGACCACCGTAAGGCGCATGCTGACAAGGCCGTTGCTTTCGCTGACGTCAATCGTATCGCATTTTATCATTTTTGCAAACTGCAAAATTTTCTGGTAAACGGCGTCGGTTGTGTAATAGCCTTTTACTATTTCCATCAGCCGCGCTTCGGGGTGGGCGACCGGAAAATGCAGGCTCACGCAGCGTTCCTTATGTTTTAATGCAGCGGCTAATTCGCTGATTATCACAGTCGTAGAGTTGGTTGCGATAATTGCTTCCGGCGAAACTACGCTTTCAATTTTTTTGAAAGCCTGTTGCCGCTGATAGGTATCGCGCTCGCCCGTTACCTTGTCGTAGCGGATACATTCGATGACGAAATCGCAGTCTTTCAGGTCGTCGTAGTTGAGCGAGCCTTTTATGCGTCCGAGGATTGATTTTTTCTCGCCCGGAGTAAGCCCCCAGTTCTCAATTCTGCTGTCAAGTCCTTTACTGATGCGGTCGAGAGCGTATTCGATACGCTCTGTGTTTACTTCGATGAATATTACTTCCAATCCGGCAGTGGAAGCCAGACGGATAATATTTCTACCTTCTTTTCCGGCTCCAACAACGCCGATTTTTGAAAACAGCGTTTTTTTCCGGTCTTTCGAAAACAGTCCGAAAGGTTCTATCGGTTCTCTTATTTCAGCCATAAGTTATTAATAATTAAAGTCCTATCGCTTGATTGGCGCAGATAGCGACCATTTTATAAATATCGTCAACCGAGCAGCCGCGCGAAAGGTCGTTTACCGGAGCGGCCATTCCTTGCAAAACGGGGCCTACGGCTTCGGCGTTTCCGAGGCGCTGCACGAGTTTGTAGCAAATGTTTCCACATTCCAAGTTTGGGAAAACCAGCACGTTAGCGCGTCCTGCGACATTGCTTCCGGGCGCCTTGCTTTTGCCGACCGAAGGCACAATAGCGGCGTCGGCTTGCAGTTCGCCGTCGATTTGCAGGTCGGGAGCCATTTCGCGGGCAATGCGGGTCGCTTCCGTAACCTTGTCAATCAGTTCGTGTTTTGCGCTGCCTTTGGTCGAGAAACTCAACATCGCAACTCTTGGCTCAACGCCTACCAGAGCGCGGGTTGTTTTTGCGGTAACTACCGCTATTTCAGCGAGTTCCTTTGCAGTAGGATTCGGCATTACGGCGCAATCGGCAAACACTAATATTCCGTCTTCGCCGTAAGAATGGTCGTTCACAAACATCAGGAAAGCGCCCGATACCACGCTGATTCCGGGCAAAGTTTTGATGATTTGCAGAGCCGGCCGCAGCACGTCGCCCGTGGTATTTCTGGCTCCGGCAATTTCGCCGTCGGCGTCGCCGTTTTTGATTATCAGGCAGCCAAGGTAAAGCGGGTCTTCGGCTAATTTTTCGGCCTGTTCGAGCGTCATTCCCTTCGATTTCCGGAGTTCGTAGAGCAGGTTGGCATATTCGCCTTTCTTCGGATTGTCGAGCGGGTCGATAATTGTTGCCCCGCCGATGTTGGAAAGTTGGTATTGCTGCGCCAGAGTGTTGATTTCCTGCGGGTTGCCGATAAGAATAATATCGGCGACCTTATCCGCCACGAGGCGGTCGGCAGCCCTCAAAGTGCGTTCTTCGTTGCCTTCCGGCAATACGATTCGTTTTCTGTCGGCTTGTGCGCGGGCTACAATGTCCTGTATCAGATTCATAATATAAATGTTTAAAATTAATTTATTTTTGGGTACAAAATTAATCATTTTTGCAATATCCAGATTACAAAATCGCAAATATTTTTAAAAAATTTTATTTTGACTGATATAAGTTGTATTTTACAAAAATAAGGCTTAACTTTGCAGGTCAAAAAAAGGACAATTCGAGGATGAGAACCGTAATTCAAAGAGTATCAAGGGCTTCCGTAACAATAGACGGCAAATTGAAATCTGCAGTCGGACTTGGTTTGCTGGTTCTGGTAGGCATCGAAGACGCCGATAATGAGCAGGATATTGATTTTCTTGTGAAAAAAATCGTGAATCTGCGAATCTTCGACGACGAAAACGGGATAATGAACCGCTCAATAATCGAAGCGGGAGGCGAAATCCTTTGCGTAAGCCAGTTTACGCTTCACGCATCGACACGGAAAGGCAACCGGCCTTCCTACATCCGCGCCGCGAAGCCGGATATTGCTGTTCCGCTCTACGAGGCTTTTTGCGCGGCTCTGGAAAATTCGCTCGGCAAACCGCTAAAAACAGGCGAATTTGGCGCCGATATGAAAGTGGAATTGCTGAACGACGGCCCGGTTACGATTATTATTGATTCAAAATTAAAAGAGTAAAACGATGACGATAAAACAGGCTCAAACGACGGTAGATGAATGGATTAAGGCTTACGGCATCCGATATTTTTCGGAACTGACCAATTTAGCCGTCCTGACCGAAGAAGTCGGCGAACTTGCGCGGATAATGGCGCGTACCTACGGCGAGCAGTCGTTCAAAACGGGCGAGGCGAAAAAGGACTTGGCCGACGAAATGGCCGACGTACTCTGGGTTTTGCTCTGCATTGCAAACCAAACCGGAGTTGATTTGACCGAGGCTTTCCGGAAAAATTTGCAGAAAAAAACCGAGCGCGACAAAGATAGACATATCAACAATTCAAAATTATATTAACAATGAACGAGAATAAATACGAAGAAGTTTTGGAAAAATTCGACATACGCTTGAACGACAACGAGATAAGCCGTAAAACGGCTGCAATTTTAGCAAAATGGGAAGAAAACAACACTCCCGAAGTTTTGCGGTTTTTGTATTCAACTATCGACCTAACTTCCTTAAACACAGAAGATAGCCGCGAGAGTATCTGGCGTTTTGTCGAGAAAGTAAACGATTTTGAAGGCTCGAAATCGGACATTGAAAACGTGGCCGCAATCTGCGTTTATCCGAATTTCGTGCAGACAGTGAAAGAGGCTCTGACAGCGGACGTCCGCATAGCCTCGGTAGCCGGCGGATTCCCCTCGTCCCAGACTTTTGCCGAGGTGAAAATTGCCGAAGTTTCGCTTGCCGTATCCGAAGGAGCCGACGAAATAGACGTCGTGATTAACGCAGGCGCCTTTTTGGACGGCAATTACGAAGAAATGTGCGACGAACTGGAAGAAATCAAAAACGCCTGCCGCGAGGCACATCTGAAAGTCATTCTCGAAACCGGCCTGCTGAAAACCGCCGAAAAAATCAAAAAAGCGGCTGTCCTTGCAATGTATTCGGGAGCCGATTTCCTGAAAACATCGACCGGCAAAGGTTATCCGGGGGCGTCGCCCGAAGCGGTTTACCTGATGTGCGAGGCCGCAAAGGAATACCACAATCTGCACAACAAGCGGGTTGGAATCAAAGTATCAGGCGGAGTGCGCACTGCCGAAGACGCAGTAAAATATTACACGATAGTTAAGGAAACGCTTGGTAAAGAATGGCTTACGCCGGAACTGTTCAGGATTGGAGCCAGCAGTTTGGCGGAAAATTTATTGAAAGCATTATGATTCAGTTGATTAAAAAATACTGGTTGAGCATTGTCGTCAATATCGCGGTTCTGACGGTCTGTATGATTCAGCCGCCGGCCGATATTGAAGTTCCGATGACCAATTTCGATAAATTAGTGCATTTCATACTGTTTATGGGCATTTCGGGGATTGCGTTTTTCGATAATTCGCGGTATTTCAGGGAAAAAATCTCGAACATCAGGCTTCTTGCAGGCTCGTTTCTGTTTCCCTGCGCATTCGGCGGGCTGATTGAAATCTTGCAGGAACAGTTCACGAGCAGCCGTTCCGGCGACATAATGGACTTCCTTTTCGATTCGATAGGAGCGGCGGCTGGGATTTTAGTTTGTTGGCTGATAAACAGCAAATTAAAGAAGGCAATACGATGAAAAATCAAAAAGTTTTGCTGTTTTTCATCAATCCTGCACAAAAAAGTCCTATCTTTGCACTTTAAAACAAAAAATAACAACGATGGCATATTATCAAAATAACGGTTTTGGCAGTCAATTTCCGGTTGTAACGCGCAATCTGCTGATTATCAACGTAGCGGTTTGCCTTGCCTGCTTCCTGTTCCGAAATTTAGTCGATTACCTGGCGCTGTATCACGTTTTTTCGCCGCAATTCCGCATATATCAGTTAGTTACATATATGTTTACCCACGTAACATTCGACCATCTGTTTTTCAATATGTTCGCGCTTTTTATGTTCGGCTCGACGCTCGAAAACTACTGGGGGACAAAAAGATACCTCACTTATTATATGGTAACGGGCATAGGCGCGGGGCTGATTCAGTTGCTCGTGATGTTGCTTACGCATATCAACGCCCCCACGATTGGCGCATCGGGAGCGGTTTTTGGACTGCTGCTCGCTTTCGGGATGCTGTTTCCGAACACTCCGCTGTATTTTATGTTCATTCCCGTGCCGATAAAGGCAAAATGGATGGTGCTGGGCTACGGATTGGTCGAACTGTTCTTCGGAGTAGCCGGTTTCAGTATGGACAACGTGGCTCATTTCGCGCATTTGGGCGGGATGTTGTTCGGGATTATCCTGATTCTCTACTGGCGCAAAAAAGACGCAAACAGCGGTTGGAGCGGCGGCCAGTCGGAAACATTTTTGGACAAATTGAAGAAAAAATTTGAGCAAAAACCGAAATCCGACGCTTATAAACGCCCCGAAACCGACTGGGAATACAACGCCCGACGCGCTTCGGAGCAAAAAGACATTGACCGAATCCTTGATAAAATCAAGTTTTCGGGTTACGACAGCCTTTCGGAAGCAGAAAAAAAGCAACTGTTTAACGCCGGCAACAAATAATGAAACTGAAATCGTTTTTCGGAGGGATAGTAAGCATAATTAACGCCGTTGCGCTCGGAATCCTGCTTTTATCGGCGTTTTCCGACTACGTTTCGCCATTACGTTTTTTGCCTGCGGCCTATCTGGGACTGTTTTTTCCGTTCATTTTGCTCGGCAACCTGCTGTTTTTCATATTTTTAATCATCATCAGGAAATGGAAACAGGTTTTGTTGAGCCTTGCCGTATTTCTGATTTGTTCGAGTTCGATTTTTACCTATTTTCCCATTCATTTTAAGAAGGAAGAACCGCCGAAAACAGCCATTAAACTGCTGACTTACAACGTTATGCACTTTGAATGGATGACTAAAAACAAAGTTACAAACAAAAACGACCTTTTAGAATATATCAGTAAAAGCGACGCCGACATAATTTGCTTGCAGGAATACGGGGTTTATACGAACAACAACGCTACTCATCTCACTGAAAATGAGGTAAAAACCGCTCTGAAAAAACTTCCGTATTACGAATTTATCCAGATATACGGCTTTCCGGGCGGGAAACTTGGAATGGCTATTTTTTCAAAATATCCCATTCTTTCGGTCGAAAGAATCAATTACACAAGCACTTACAACGGTTCATTTGCCGTGGAAATAAACGTGAGGGGGAAACGGCTGACTTTGATTAATAACCATTTGGAATCCAACAAATTAACCGGCGAAGACAAGGACGATTACCTGAAAATAACAAAGGACATCGACAGCCAGACGCTCGACGTGCTGAAAAAAATCCTCTATTACCGGCTCGGCCCGGCTTACAAAATAAGGGCCAAACAGGCTCAACTGATTTCGGATTACATTGCAAAAAACAAAAACAAATATATCGTGGTTTGCGGCGATTTCAACGATACGCCGATTTCTTACTCGCGCCACAAGGTCAAGGGCAAACTGAAAGACGCTTTTGTCGAAACCGGAAACGGCGCGGGGATTACTTACAACAAAAACCGCTTCCTGTTCAGGATTGATTATATCCTCCACAGCGACAACATAAAGGCATACAAAGCAGGCGTGGGAAATCTGCGAAGTTCCGACCACTACCCGCTTTGGTGCTATTTGGATATGCAATAAAAACAGAAAAAAATATGCTCGAAAAAATTATTATCCTCGATTTCGGCTCCCAAACGACGCAACTCATTGCCCGCCGTTTGAGGGAACTGAATGTCTATTGCGAAATAGTTCCTTACAACAAATTTCCGCACAACGACCAGTCTGTAATTGGCGTAATACTGTCGGGAAGCCCGTTTTCGGTAAACGATACGGAGGCTTTCAAACCTTCGCTTTCCGAGGTCCGCGGCAAATATCCGCTGCTTGGAATCTGCTACGGAGCGCAATATCTGGCTTACGTTTCCGGAGGAAAAGTCGAAAAAGGCGATTCCCGCGAATACGGCCGCGCCCGCTTGAACAAAATCGACGGCAAAGACCCTCTGCTGCAAGGAATAAGTGAAAATTCGCAAGTCTGGATGTCGCACGGGGACACGATTACGGCTCTGCCTCAAAATTTTAAGATAATTGCAAGCACCGAGGATGTAAATGCCGCCGCCTATCAGGTCGAAGGCGAAAAAACATGGGGCGTGCAGTTCCATCCCGAAGTTTACCACACCGAGCCGGGGACGCAGATTCTCGACAACTTCCTGAAAATTTGCGGCGCAAAAAAAGACTGGACGCCTCAATCGTTCATCGAAACTACGGTCGAAAAACTGAAATCGCAACTTGGCGAAGATAAGGTGATTCTCGCTCTTTCGGGCGGCGTGGATTCCTCTGTCTGCGCGGTTTTGCTGAATCGCGCGATAGGCAAAAACCTGACCTGCATCTTCGTCGATAACGGCTTACTCCGCAAAAACGAGTTCGAGCGGGTATTGGAAGACTACAAACATCTGGGGCTTAATGTTTTAGGCATAGATGCAAAAGAATATTTTTACCGCGAATTAGCCGGCGTGAAAGAGCCGGAACGCAAGCGCAAAATCATCGGCAAAGGATTTATCGAAGTTTTTGAGCAAGAATCAAAGAAAATCGAAGGAGTGCGCTGGCTCGGACAGGGTACGATTTATCCCGACGTGATAGAATCGCTGTCGATAACCGGAATGACGATAAAATCGCACCACAACGTAGGCGGATTGCCCGAAAAAATGAACCTGAAACTCGTTGAGCCGCTCCGTTTGCTGTTTAAGGATGAAGTGCGCCGCGTAGGCCGCGAACTTGGGATGCCGGAAAATCTTATCCGCCGCCATCCATTTCCCGGTCCGGGGCTTGGAGTGCGTATTTTAGGCGATATAACCCCCGAAAAAGTCAGGATTTTGCAGGATGCAGACGACATTTTCATTCAGGGTTTGCGCGACTGGAAACTTTACGACGATGTTTGGCAAGCCGGAGTTATCTTGCTGCCTGTCAATTCGGTAGGCGTGATGGGCGACGAGCGAACTTACGAAAACGCGGTCGCTTTGCGGGCTGTTACCTCGACCGACGCAATGACGGCCGACTGGGCGCGTTTACCCTACGAATTTTTGGCCAAAATTTCCAACGAAATAATCAACAAAGTGCGGGGCGTAAACCGCGTAGTTTACGACGTGAGTTCAAAACCGCCCTCGACTATTGAGTGGGAATAAACTAAAAAAGGGGGCGAAGCCCCCTTTTTTAGTTTATATCTGCGCGTTTTACCTTGTTTTTACAATCTTGAAAGCCTGTTTCCAGTTTTTCCCGTTGATAATTCCGATGTAAATTCCTTTGGGAAGTCCGCTGACTTCAACAGTATTGAGGCCGACTTTGCAGTTTGTCGAAAAGGCTTTTATCCCCGACGGACTGTAAAGCGTCAGCAGCGCCGAACCGCATCCGCTGCCGAGGGTTACGCTGAAACGGTCGCTTATTATCGTTGGAAATATTCGGACTGCCTTTTCCCGTTCTGTATTTTGAATTGCTGTACCGTCATCAATGCTTTCATATTTTTCGATAAACCAGTGCTGATTTACTTTTTCCGATAAAAATATGTTGTTGTCGTACTCTATTACCGGCGTTCCGTTGCTGAAACCGCCTCCGCTGTTGTTTACCGAATAGCCCGACTTCACATTTTCAAGGCCGTACATATTGCCGGTCAAAACCGGAGTAATTTTCCACTGTTGAGAGTTATCGCTCTCATTTACAGCGATTTGAATCAGATTATTGCCGCGTCCGTTTCCGGCCATTGCCAATCCCGAATTGCGGTTTACTATCTGGAAGGCGCTGTTGTTCAATGCCCTGATTAACCATTGTTGCGAGGGGTCTTCTTCTATCGGCGCCCACATAACTAAATTGGAAGAAGGTGCAACGGCATTTCCATCGACGTCGATAGCATTGTTAGTTCCCTGATTTATAATACGATAGTAAAAATTTTCCGCTACAAATGGCGCAGAAGGTTCCTGTGGTTGAGTTTTTTCAAAACTTTCGGTCAGAAAATCCACTCTATTGGCGAGGTAGGTTTTCAGATAATCCACGCCCCGCTGGTAGGTTGTGAACAGGAATTGTTCGCGGTAAACCCTTGTACTCAACACTTTCCATCGATTGTAGTTTAGTTGCTGGGAGGCGTCGATTTCCAAAGCCGTCCGGTCGATGTAAGCAAGCAGGGAGTCTAAAATGCCGTTGCCGACAAGTTCTTTCCAGCGACGGTTGACGGCGGCTCTAAACCATTCGTCGCTCCACAGGCGCTCAATCCAGGTGCGGGGAGCGAAGGCCTTTTCCCGCATCAGGGACAGGGTGGCGTCGCCCAGCCGGTTGTCGTTATTAAAGGCGATGTCGAAATCCCAGAGCGGACCGAAGAAAAATTTATCAATCCCGCGCCGTTTATAGATATAGGTACTCCAAAAACAGTCGGGATTTCCGGTTAATTCGCTGGCTATGTACCAGTTAATCAGCGAGGTAGTATCAACCAAGTTCCGGTATCCCAGATTTTCGTCTTTAAAATCGGATGAAAACAGGGCGCTTTCGAAGCGGTTTGTAAACTGTTTAATATAATTAAACTGTTGAGTGTTAATTTCATCGTCCTTGGGATATTTTACAGTTATTTTCAAGGCCTTGCTGCTTGTGAACCAAACAGGTTCGCCTTCTGCAAAACCGTCTATTTCAAGCAGGTAACCCCCTGTAAGATTCGGCTCGGAAATATCGTCGGCGCTCATATCTTCAACGTCCACGCGATTGCTGCCCTGCTCCATCTGGTCAGTAAGCATATAATTTCCAAGAAATTCGCCATTCAAATACACATCGACAAACCGGGCTGCGGGCGTAAATTCAAATCCGAGCAGTTCGCTAACTTTGAACGCAACGGCGTTTCTAATCAGGGTTTTATCGGCGTGATTAGCCAGAAGAACCCAGTTTTTGGCTTTTGCCGACAGATTCAAAATTTTTGTTTTAGAATCCAATTTTACCCGGTAAGGCTTCTTGGCCAAACTCCATGTAGAATTGCCGCGTCCGCGGATAGTCATCGCCATATCAAGGTTTTCCGAAGCATCAGAACTGACGATTTTTATATTTCCGCTAATCCAGTTTTCCTTGTCGGTAACGGCCTGACTGTTCTGGGTTGTAAGATAAACAGTCGGCAAATTGGTCAGTTGCTGTTGGGCAAAAATGCAGTTCCCCGACAGTAAAATCAGGGAAACTGCAATAATTATTTGACTAAGAGTTCTTTTCATTTTGTGTTTTTCTGATAGGATTAATATTTGTATCCTATTTTTTTATCAACTTCCTGAACCGTTTTCAGCGGAATCAGCGTAAATCCGAAATCGTAACCGCGGTTGGCGGGGATTCGGTACTGCGGGTCGGCCTTTGCGCCCCAACTGTCGTAACCGGCAACTCCCTGCTGGCGGAGGTCGATAGATACTTCCACGAAATTGCGGGGTTTTATGTCGTACTCGTGAGTTTGCTTGCGCATTACGTTTGCGGCGGCTTCATAATCCTTGTTCGCCTTGTCGCGCGGACTCATATTGCGCCACTGGTAATCGGCCGACGATTCCTGACAGTCCAAATCCTCGATAGAATTGCGCAAAGCATTGAACTCTATTGTTTTATCAGCCTCAATCAAGAGGCCTTTGCCGGTTTCCTCGTTGAGCGACAGCCAGCGGACGTCGGTGTGGTGGCCGGTTTCCTGCGGGCGGACGTAAGGATAATACAGCGATTCGGCAGTTGCGCTGTAAAGGCCAATCATCGTGCCTTTGAAGCGGTCGGCGTAGTTTTCTTCGGGGCCGCGTCCGAAATATTTAACCTTGTCCATTTCGGCAGGCAGGCGGAAGCGAAGCCCGATGCGCGGCAGTTCGGGAGTTTTATCGGCTGCGGCTGCAAAATTGGCCGAAACATGCAGTATTCCCGAAGGGAAAAGTTTGTAAACAAGCGTGTAGTCGTTTCCGGCTGCAAGCTTGTAAACAACGGTCAGAACGGCGGCTGCGCCTTCGCTGCCGACAAGAGTTTCCGCCACTTTCAGTTCGCGTCCCGAAGTTTTCCAGATTTGCAGATTTTTGGGATTTCCGTTGCCGTAATCGTTGTCATTTGGAGCACGCCAGAAGTTGGGGCGAAGGCCGAAACCATCCTTGAAATATTCCGTTCCGTCAACTTTGTAAGATGTAACGATTCCCTGTTTTTTGTCGAAAACAAATTCTGTTTTTGCTGATTTTGCGGTTATCAAGCCATCTGCTTCGGTAAAGGAAATCGCGGGTTCTTTCGGGGCAGCGTAAGCCGTTTTTTCGGCCTCGAAAGGCAGGCGCAACTGGTCTTCGGCTATTTTATGTCCGGCAGGAACAAGTCCGTCGGCTGTTTTTGTAAATACTTGTAAATTAAGGAAATAATCCGCTCCGGGCTTTGCCTTTACCGAGGGCAGCGGAACAGAAATCACGCTCGAATCCTGCGGGGCAAGCGGGCAGGAAAGAACGCCTTTTTTCAGGATTTTCCCGTTTTCGGTAACGTTATATTCGAGCCTGTATTCCGATAAATTGCTGAAATAGAAGCGGTTCTTAACCTTCACTGCGAAAGTTTTTCCGGCCGCTGTTTTATCGTCAGCCGCTTCAAAGGCTACATTTTGATAGCAATATTTCACTTCGGCCATCGCCGGATGAGGGTTCTGGTCGGGATTTACTATTCCGTCGGCCACAAAATTGCCGTCCGAAGGCTGGTCTTTGCCAAAATCGCCGCCGTAAGCCCAAAAATCGCGTCCCTTGCCGTCTTTTATTTTCACTGCGTGGTCAATCCATTCCCAGATAAATCCGCCCTGGCAGTTGGGATATTTGTAAATTTCCCGCCACTGGTCGTAAAGACTGCCGTTGGAATTGCCCATTGCGTGCGAATATTCCGAAGGCACGTAAGGGCGGTTGTCGGCGTTGTTCACGCTGCGTCCGTTTTCGCCGTAGAAAGTAAACGAGCGAGCCGAGGGATATTGCGGCACAATCATATCGGTATTCCAGTCTTCCAGAGCGCGTTCGTAGCAGACGGGGCGAGCCATCAGGAAACGGTCGGCTTCTTTCAGCCATGTATAGGTGTTGTAAAAATTGTAGCCGTTGCCCGCCTCATTGCCCAGCGACCAGATGGTTACGCAGGGATAATTCTTGTTTCGTTCAAACATATTGCGGGTACGCGATATATGGCTTTCTTTAAAATCGGGATTCTGGCCAAGCGTTCCTTTTCGCATATCCGACTGATATATAGTGTAATACATACCGTGCGATTCGATATTGGCCTCGTCGTAAACATAAATCCCGTAGTCGGAACACATCTCGTAAAACCGCCTGTCCTGCGGATAATGGCTTAAACGAACGGCATTTATGTTGTTCAGTTTCATCAACTCGAAGTTGCGGCGCATCTTTTCGGGCGTGATGTAATGTCCGTCCTCGGTTGTTTCGTGGATATTTGCGCCTTTCAGTTTTATCGGCTGCCCGTTTACGTAAAACAGCCGCAGCGGTTTTTTGTTTACAACAATGTCGGTAGTTTTTATTTCAATTCGACGGAAACCAACGCGGAAAGGAATGATTTCCAGCGTTTTGCCGTTTTCTTCAACATAAAGCGCCAGACGGTAAAGATTGGGCTTTTCGGCGTTCCATGTTGCGACGTCGGGAATTTGCGCCTCGAAATTGTAAGTTTCGATGCAATGGGGCTTTAAGGTGATGATTTTTTCGCCGGAAGCCGCTATTTTTCCCGCTTTGTCCAAAAGGTCGTAGCGGAAAGTGAAATTTTTAATCGTTTTATAAGAATTCTTCAAATCCACGCCGAGGCGAAAAACGCCGTTTTTGTAAGTATCGTCTAATGAAGATGTTACCCTGAAATCTCGCACTGCAATTTTGGGTTGCGACCAGATGAAAACGTCGCGTTCAATGCCGCTCATCCGCAGAAAATCCTGACATTCGAGCCACGAGCCGGTACTCCAACGGAAAATTTTCAGCGCAAGCGTGTTTTTGCCCGGTTTCAGATATTGGTTAATCAGAAATTCGGCCGGGTCTTTCGAATCCTCGCTGTATCCGGCTTCCTGACCGTTGATATAGACATAAACGCCTGATTTTGCGCCTGCTAAATGCAGAAAAATGTCGCGGTCGAGCCAATCGGCCGGAATATCAAAATCGCGGCGGTAAACTCCCACCGGATTTTCTTCGGGCAGCGTTGGCGGCTGCGGATTCCATGTCGCAAACTCGTAAGGCTGATTCACGTAAAACGCCTCGCCGAAGCCCTGCAATTCCCAGTTTCCGGGAACTTTTATATCTTTCCATCCGGCAGTCGGAACCGAGGGGTCGGTAATATTTTCCGGCAATTTTTTGTAGGCATCTACAAAGTAGAATTTCCAAATCCCGTTGAGCGGATAGTAAAATTTGCTGTCTTCATATCTGTAATCCGCTGCCGAAGCAGGGTTGTCATACGACATAAAGGTTGTCCGCGGGGCCTCTTTATTGACCTCCACCACTTTTACATCCTTCCAGTAAGGCATTGATTCCTGCGCATTTACAGACGCAGGCAAAAAAAACGTCAAACAAGTCATCACTGTTAAAAAAGTAGTTCTCATATTGCATAAAATTTAATTTGATACAAAAATACATTATTTTTTTGAATTTTGGGCAAAAATAATGAAAATATATGTAGTTACGTGGTTTTGTATAGCGCTCAAAAACTGATACTACCCGAATATGCCTCGCCAAGCAAGTTTTTATATTCGCGCTTAAAATTCTCGAACTGGGTTTTTGCAAGCCCTTTTTTGCCCATTTTCACGAGGGCGCGGCACTTTATCTCGGTCGCTTCTTCGTGGATGGAATCTATTTTCAGCAGGGCGTCGGCTATTTTCAGTTGAATAGCGGGATTGTCGTAAAATTCGCAGGCCTCGTTGCCGACTACCGACATCAGCGAATCTATTATCAGATTAGAAAAATCGGTCTTGAAATTGTCCGTCCATTCAAACTGGATATTCGGCAGCAGCGGGCCGTTGTCGAGCAGTTCGAGCAGCCGGAGCAGGTCTTCTTTTTGCACGGTTTCGCCTTTCTGGATTTTCGTTGCGAGGCGAATGCTTTCGCCGTAGTCGCACAGCACGTTTTCGGGCAGCCGGATAATCCAGTAACTGTTATCGTTCGAGATGTCGATGTCGCCGAGTTCTTGCAATAAAACCCGCAGTTTGCGCAGGTTTACGCTCCTGTTGTTGCGAGCCGCTTCTTCATTTTTGTCGAACCAGAGGATTTCCTGCAACTTGCCGGAGGCGATGCCTTTGCTGTTTTTCAGGGTGTGCAGGATAATCAGCACGAGCAGATATTTCAGCGTAGGAGTGAAATCGCCGGTAATATTTTTGCCATCGCGGTTGAAAACTTCAAAACCGCCGAGGAAGAGAATCGAGCATTTTTTCGTGTCGTAGAAATTCGTTTCTGTCGGCAAAGGCTCGTCGTTAGCGGAAAAAGACGCATTTTTCCCTGCAAAAGTTTTATTTTTCCCGCTTCGCAAAAACCGGATTGCAATAATTATCAAAACTACCAAAAATATTATCAAAAACAACATCAAAACAGGCGTGAAAGGCGGTTTTGCGATTTCGGGCTGCATAACGTCGGCTTCTTTCAGGGGCGGATAATTAAGTGTATAAACGTTGATTTTCGAGGTTTTGCGGTCTTTCGAGAAGGCCGCTACCGCAATAAGTTTCTGTAATTCAGGCGAATAATAGAGGTCGCAAAACGAAGTTACATCCTGAAAATAATACTCTATCGAATCGGCCAGAGTTTCGGTTTTTTGAGTGTCGAGATTGATATGTTTCAGCGTGATTGGAGCGCGGTAATTGCTGTTGGAATAGGCCAATACGTAAATATCGCGGCCTCCGCTATCGACGACAAGGCTGTTGGAATAGATATTTTCTTCGGGATTGCCCTCTTTTAAGTCGAATAAGTATTTGATTTTCAGGGTTTTCAAATCAACCTCAAACAAGTCGGTAAAATTGCGGGGCGAAAGTTCCTGCCGTCCCATTTCCGCTCCGCGTCCGCCGAGAATGTAAAGCCTGTCGCCTGCGCCGTTTCCGCCCATTGCCGCTAAATAGCGGGGCGTTACGGTATGCGAAAAATCGTAGGCTTCCGAGCGGTTGGTAGCGAGATTGACCTTGAAAAAATCGCTGTGGTATTTATAAAAACCGTATCCGCCGAAAATGTACAGCGAAGAATCGCGCAGCGAGATATAGCGGTTGTGGTGCGCATGCGAAGGCTCATTGTCGCTCGGTTCGTAGTTTTCCCAAGTTTCGGCAGCCGGATTGTAGAAATAGAGCGACCGGGTTTCCATCCGGTAAAACATCAGGCGTGAGGCGAGGGGGTCGAACATCAGTTCGTTGTAAAATTTCCCGTGAATCGGCGGTTTTGTTTGCGTTTTTTCTTGTTTTCCGTCGGCGAGCGAATATCGTATAAGTTCCCCCTGATTAAGGATATACAGATTATTTCCGACAGAATCGAAAGTAAATTGCGGGAAAGGAACCGACTCAAATTCGGCCGTTTTTTGCCAGAAAAAATGGTCGTCGATAGTCCAGTGCGGACAATCGGCTATTGCGGGGCATTTTTTCAGTTGGTCGGCAACCAAATTTTTCCCGTGCCTGTCGAGCAGCCAGCGGTGCAAAACCGCATTATCCGCTCCGACTGTTATATTTTTTACGATAATCGGCGCTACATCGCTGGTTTGGAAGTTTTTCCAGTTGCATTTCCCGAAATTGACATAAAGCGATTTTACGTTTTTCAGGTCGCAGGGGCAGTCGATGCTGTCGCCGTTAAATTTCAGGGACACAAGGTTTTGCTTTCGTTTGCAGGTGAAAGTAAAATGCGTCCACTGTCCGGCGAGCCAGTTGTCGGTCAGGATAAAATCCTTTTTTCCGATAACGAAAAATGCCTGTCGCTCGTTATTTATTATGAAATCGTAATTTGTGCCGTCGTCGGTAATAATCCTGAAAATATAGCCGAATTTGATGCTCGAATTGCGCAGAAAAACGTCGAAATCCAACGAAAATTCGCTGTTTTTTGCGATGCTGTAAGGCTTTTTATTGTTGAGAATCAGCGAAGTCCGTTCGTCGATGCTTTTTTCGTGCGAATAGAACAATAAGCCATAATCCCCGCTATTTGCGGAGACAATGCGGGGTAGCATAAATACAGCCAACAATAAGAGACTTACAGTGTTTTTCATCAAACTTCAATTTTAACTCACAAATGTAAGACAAATTTTTTGTTTGATAAAATTTAATGCCGTTCAACAATAATTTTTCGTGAAATCAGGCCGTTTTCCGACGATAAATGCAAAATATACACACCTGTTTTCAGCGAAGCGGTCGAAATTTTGATAAAATTATTTCCAATTTTTACAGGCGCCGTTTTGTCGATAAGAACGCGGCCGCCAATGTCGATTATCCGGATTTTCGCCGGAAATTCGCGGGCAGAATTGATGTTCAAATTCAAAAAATCGCCGGCAGGATTGTTGTATGTCAATGAAAATGAGTTATTTACAACGTCTATGCCGGTATCGGGCGACACTCCGAAATACAGGGTATCCGAAGCGAGGCTCGTATTTCCCTGACTGTCAACTATTTTAACCCAGTATTTCCCTGTTGCGTCGATTCTTTTCAGATAATTTGAGGAAGTTGTCGAGGCGTCGTTCCATATATAGCGGTAAGAATTGGCGTCCTTTTCGCTCTGCATAACCTTGACGTAGAATGGTTTAAGTTCATCCATCGCTTCCGGGTCCATTATTCGGATTACGGGTTTTGTCTGTTTCAGGCGGTCGGCTTTTCCCTGGTCGGATTGCCCAAGAATGACGTAGCACCACGCATCGCGCGACTGAATCCAGTCGCTTAAATAGCGCACGTGAGCGTGGTAATTCAGGGGTCGCGTCTGGCTTGATTCGCCGGAATATTCTTGCAGGATTTGCGGCCATTTTGCCTTTTCGCGTTCCAGAGCGCCGTCGGCTGCGAGAAATTGATAATTGGCTTCGAGGATTTGCGGAATTTTATTGAAAAGTGGCCTCAACTCGTCGAAACGCGCCTGATATTGAGCAAAATAGGCGGGGTCGTCGGCGAGGCGGGCAAACCAGCGGTGGGTTCTGACCATATTTCCGGCTTCGCTGCGGTCGCTGCCGTTGGCGTAAGAGAGGTCGAAATCCCAGGGCGCATTCATATTCAGTTTTTTGTTGCGTTCTTTCGACACGAAAGTGCTGGCGTGAAACAGGTTATCAGGGCCTTTCGACTGCTCGTGGAGGATAGTCCAGTCGATAAAACTCTGTGTTTCAATGTATTTCTGATAGCCTTCCGACGGGTCTTTGAAATTATTGCCCCAGAGGACTCCTTCAAACTCGTTCAGCCAGTTTTTTATCCACTCGCGCTGGGCTGCGGTAACGTTTTTCGCTTTCGGATATTTAAAGGTAAAGTTAATATCTCTTGAAGTGCGGAACTGGACGGCTTTTTCCTGTTCGTTGAGTTTTTCTTCGGACGAGCCTTCGAGCAGGTATCCGCCGGAAATGCGGGGTTCAGTCTGGTCTTCGGCCGAATCGGTAAGTTTTTTCAAATCGACGCGGGTATCGCCTCGCTGAACCTTGTCGGAAAGGCAGTAAAGGCCTCTGTATTCGTCGTTTACCCATAGTTCGACATATTGCAGATGCGGTGTCCATGGAATACCCGTCATTTGGCGGCCAAGGTACATTGCAAGCGGGATTCGCATAAGGCTGCGGTCGTGCCAGAAGGCGAGCAAGGCCCATTCGTCGGATTCCGGCATATCGAGCAGAGGTTTCGGATTTTCATCGCCGGCCTCGTCGAGCAGGTCGATGTTGTAAGGCCGTTTCGGCACTCCCCAAGTGGTATTTCCGCGTCCTTCAATCTGGATTTTACCGCTGTAAAATGCCGATTCATCGTAAGTTGAACGCGCCGAATTGCGGATAATCATTGTGCCGTCGAGTTTTCCGGCATAATCCTTATCGTATTTTTCGTTTTTAATGTCGCCAATTTGTTTGCCGTTGGCGAGCGTGATACGGACTTCGGCGATTCCTCGCGGCGAGAAAAGCAGTTCGCTGTTCTGCGCATTCAGCAAAATTGCGATTGCGCAAAGGATGACAGTTGTCAAGATTTTTTTGTTCATAATAGCGTTTTTCCTGCAAAAATAGTTTTCGGGCTTTAAAATAATCTTAATATTTGATTAACCGGAGGCGGAGAATCAAGTTTTTATGTAATTTACAACTCATTTATTTGTAATTTACAAAAATTTATGGTTGAATACGGATTTTATGGCTGGTAATTTTGCGGGAAAATTAGATTATGAATAATAACTTTTAATACATATTATATTTATGAAGAACAAATTTATACTCTTGCTCGTTTTATCAATTTGTTTTTGCAATATGCAATCACAAGAGATAGATAAACTATTGAAACAGAGGGCTGAAATCCCCATTCAAAGTCCAAATGCTGCATCGTTGGCAAAGTTTGTCGAATTTCCGGTCAGTTTCTTTAACGGACAAACCAGCATCTCATTTCCCATTTACGAAATTAAGTTAAAGAATATAACTGTTCCAATTACTTTGAAATACAACACAGCAGGTATAAGAGTAAGTGAAGAATCAAGTTGGGTAGGACTTGGCTGGGCATTAGAAGCCGGAGGCCTCATTAGCCATCAAGTAAGAGGATTAAATGATTTAATATTCGGAAATAAAGAATATTATGGACAATATTTTCCAACTACAAATAAAACTGAAAATGAAACTTATTATGAAGGCATATCCTCCAAAACTGTCAGTGGAACGAAATACTTGCCTAATGAGAATGGACAATTGGAAGATATTATGGATTTGTTCTATGAACAAGGTACAAGTAATATTGACGGCGAACCTGATATTTACCTGTATAATATGGGAAAATATTCAGGAAAATTTATTAAATGGAACTCTCAATTTATAGATTTAAACTGTAATAATATAAAGTTTACTCAATACATAGGTAATACTCACATAGGCGACAGCATTATTGCAGTTACACCAGACGGATTAGTTTACAAATTCAAAGATATTGAGGCATGTTTTTCTATAACAGGGACATCAGGTGCAGAACAGGGCCAGCGAATGAACACCTCTGCATACTATTTAAGCGAAATAGTTGCCCCTAATGGCGAAAAAGTTGCATTTCATTATAAGACATTAAAGCAACTTATTAGTGAAAATGGATGGGAGTCTTATTATCCCCTTTATGCAAACAACAATTCTGCAGAACAAAATGGATACTATCCTTCAACGCCTTCTCTTTTTGAAGAGGCTTATGTAGCAAAAAGGATAAACTCTACTTTCCGGCAAGATGAAATAACTCCAAAAATAGTCAGACTCCTTGCATGGACACTTACAAGAAAAATATTTCTTGACAAAATAGATTTTCCAAATGGCGCTGTTGAATTTATCAAAAGTCCAAGGTTAGATACATACGACCTGAAATTAGACAGGATTAAAATATTAAACAATCTTGGACAAACTGTAAAAATTTTTAATTTCCAATATGATTATTTTGATGGAGTTATGCCGCCTTATGGTTGCGATATTTCAACTGCCACAAACATTTCAGCATCTACAAAATATAATATACCTCAAAGTTTTCTGACCAAGCGTCTTAAATTAGTATCATTTTTCGAATACGGCAATAATGTAACGGATTTGATAACTTATAACTTTTCTTATAATGATAATATTCGGATACCGGCAAAAACCTCATTTTCGCAAGACTTTTGGGGATATTATAATGGCTATACAAACCAAACAATGTTGCCAAGTTACAAACTCTACCCTTCATTGCCGGGAATGATTTCGACATTCGGAGAAGGAAATTTTGGCGCCCGGATAACTGGTAATCGCAGCGTTAATGAATCATATAATCAAATGGGTATGTTGAAAGAAATAACTCTGCCAACCGGAGGAAAATCTACTTTTGAATTTGAATCTAATCAATGTATAAACCAGACCGGCACAATATACAGTTCAAGTTTAGAAACACGATGGATTACAGCAACCGATGTAGGTTCAGGTTTTGGAAGAGCAGAGTTTGCAATTGGCTCAAAGCAAACAGTTAATATTTCTGCAACTTTGGGTAATGGTGGCAATATTCCAATCAGCAGAGCGGCTTCCGGCCAGATAGGACTTCCTTATGACGACCTGCCAAACGTATTTTATGCTGTTATAGAAAAATTTAATTCGTCCATGAATCGTTACGAACTGTTTGATACTCGTTATTTTTGGAGTGCATACGACCAGATAAACAATCCTGACGGATACGTTTCAACGTATTTGAATCAGGAATTGCAACCCGGTAAATACAGATTAACAGCAAGTTTTCCTGACAATCAAGCAAGCAAAGGAAGCCTTGGCTCAACATTTGCAAATTTAACTGTTTCTTATGATACGCTTGTTGTATCAACTAATAAAAACTTATCTGCCGGATTGCGAACGAAAAAAATCACTCATTTTGACCCTGTTTCAAATAATAGTATAGAAAAAACTTTCCAATATGAAAATGGAATACTGGCTACAATGCCATTTTTCGGATACAGTTATATATATCCAAGTATTCAATATACAGAGTATATGCCATTAACTTCAATGGGCATTGTCCATCCCTCTGAACCTGTAAAAAAGAGTATCCTTTCTACAAATCCCATAATAAATTATTCATACTCGGCAGATGGCAGTCTGGTTGGTTATAAAAATATAAAGGAAATAATTTCAGACGGGAGTGCAGGAAAAACCGAATATTCGTTTTTGATGGCCGAAGACAATATCTCTGCTGTTGGCGAAGAAAGTACATTGCCGGGCATACCATCTATTTCAAAGTTAAGCAATGGATTTATGAAAGAAAAGACAGTATATAACTCCAACAATGTTTTATTACAAAAAACAGTATTGGAAAACAATATCAAGAACTCAAAGGTTTTTTGGGGATTTAAGGTTAGCCCAAACATTGATAATGCAGGGGAAACAAATTGTGATTTTAATGGAGGTACTGGGATAATAGTAGTATCAAAAGTACCACAATATGATACATTAACTATTTATATGAAAACCTTTTTTTATCCGATAATACAGGGCAAAGTGCTTACAAAGTCTGAATACGAGGAAATATACAGCCCAGGACAACTACCGCCTGTCCAAAGAAGTACCACATTTGAATATAACGATTATTGTCAGATGATTTCCAAGAAAATTGACGACAGTTCAACAGGCTATGTTACAGAAACATACAAATATGTGCCGGAAAAAGCGAGCGAATCGGGCGGGGTTTACACTCAAATGAAGTCAAAAAATGTAATTGACCCTATTATTGAAACATCTACCAATCATAAAGGCAGCATAATAAGACAAGTGTCAAATTATTATCAACCTTATTCTAATATATTTGTTCCCTCTAACTTTCAATTACAGTTTAATAATAATTCCACTGAAACAAGGATTACTTACGAAAATTATGACCGTTTTGGCAATCCGGTAAGCATAAATAAAGATGGAACAGGCTCTGTCATCTATCTGTGGAGTTATAGCGGGCAATATGTTGTTGCAGAAATTATGAATTCAAATTATGCAAATGTAAATTCTGCCTTATCATCAGTAGGACTTGGCTCAATAGACAACCTGACGCAAAACACAAATCCGGATAAGTTAAAACTTGACGCTCTGCGCAATCAAAGTATATTGTCAGGCGCTATTATTAAAACATACAAGTATTTCCCATTAATAGGAATTGTAGAGGCAACCGCACCAACGGGAGTAACTACATATTACGGATATGATTACTCCGGACGGTTGCAGTATATGCGGGACAACAATATTAAAACTGTTAAGGAATATGAATATCATTACAAAAAAAATTAGAATATTATGAAGACAAATTTGTTTATAACCGTAATTTTGCTGTTTCATTTTTTATCAGACTCGGCACAGCAAACACTGTCATTTGAGCGAAATTTACCACGTTCGGGCGATAAAATCGAAAAACAGCAAGTAGAATATAAAGACCCCGGCCGTGCCGGCGATAACGTAATTTGGAATTTCAGTAATCTGAAATCAATAAATGAAAAATACTCGCTTGTTTATTCCGCGCCGGAGCCTATTAATGGCCTGTATATTATGGGATTGGATACTTTTCCCGTCGACTCGGTTGGAAAGAATGAATTGTTAATCGGAAACGAACATAGTACAATTTACTATTATCGGTTTCTCCTGAATAGGCTTTGGATATTGGGATATGAAAATTCAACAAGTATTCTGAAATATTCCAAGCCATTACTCGCAGAGCAATATCCTCTTGCCGTTGGGGAAAATTATTCTGAAAATTATTCATTGGAAGGTCTGTATTCTTCTGTATATCCTGTTTCAGGTAAGGGAAGCGTAACAATTTGTTCTGATGCTTATGGAGTAATTATTTTACCGTCAGACGATACGATAAAAGATGTAACGCGCCTTAAATCAAACAGGAATATACTGAAAAACGACGAAGAAATTTATGTTGAAAATTATCGCTGGTTTGCACGCGGTTATCGCTACCCAATTTTTGAAACTGTAAAGATAACCACCGAAAACAACGAAACATTCAGTTCGGCTTTTTTCTACCCGCCAGAAAAGCATTATTATCTTAACGATGATTCGGATAATACCGGCATAAAATCTATCATTGATAGCAGGCAAGGAAAAATTGCATACAATTTTTTCCCCAATCCGGTTTCAGAAATCCTGAATATGGAATTTTACTTTCCTGAAAAGACAAATGTAAAGATTCAATTAGTTTCTCTTTCCGGCTCTGTTATTCTGAATGAAAATCGCGGTCAATACCCATCAGGTCTTAACCGTTTGCAATTGAATTTTCCTCCTGTCTCGGCTGGAAACTATATATTAATCATCCATTTAGACGGCTCTATCATTAGTGAAATTATTACTAAAAAATAAAATTATGAAAACACATATTTTTATATTCATCTTATTGATAGCGCTTTATCAAAATACTTTTTCGCAAAGCGCTACGCAAAACTACATTAAAGTAAGAACTGTAACAAACGAACAGGCTACGACATATTTGGATGAAATCCAATATTTCGATGGCCTTGGTCGCCAGAATCAAACTGTTCAGGCAGGGATTACTGCAAATCATAACGATTTGGCAACACTCCAAGAATATGATAACTGTGGTCGCAAAGCAAAAGAATGGTTGCCGGTAATTGTTTTGGGAAGCAACGGCGCATTTGTTCCAAATTTCAGCAGTAAGGCTTCAACTACATATAACAACACAACTTACAACTCAAATTCAGATTCTGAACCATGGTCGTATCCTGTTTATGAATCTTCGCCACTTAACCGCATTTTGCAACAGTTCGGAGCCGGAGTTAACTGGCATTCAGCCGGAAAATCGGTAAAAACTGAATTTCTTGCTTACAATAGCAATAACCCGTGCGCCTATTATTATGTGTCAGGAGACAATCTTATGAAAAACGGAAACTATATAAATGGTTCTTTGTTTTTAACAAAAATTACAGATGAAGATGGAAATATATCATTTGAATTTAAAGATAAACTTGACAAAATAGTTTTGCAAAGGCAAATAAACAATGGCGTAAATAATGATACTTACTATGTCTATGATGATTTTGGCAATTTGCGCTATGTCCTACCGCCTATGGCTTCGGACGCGCTTACAGGAAACAGTTATTCGTCGGAAAATACAATAATTAAAAATTACGCTTACTTTTATCAATATAATTCGCGTAATTTGGTCAAGGCTAAACGATTACCCGGGTGTGAACCTGTATTTTATGTTTATGATTGTGCCGACCGCCTGATATTTTCGCAAGATGGCGAACAGCGCAAGCAGGGAAAATGGCTGTTTACGATTCCCGATAAAATCGGAAGAACAATCCTCACAGGGACATGCACTAACTCTCTTAATTACAATTCTATCATAAGTTCGCCTGTCTATGCCATTATTTCTACCAATTCGACATATAAAGGTTATACAGTGAATGGAGTAAGTCCAGCAAATCCTGTTATCTTGTCCGTTAACTATTATGACAGTTACAATTTTCGCGGATTTATACCACAGACAATGTTTAAACCAGATACAGACGCCGATTTCAACAAATACTATTCTACAAGTGCAAGCAGTTTGCTTACCGGTACTTTAAATGCGGTAATTGACGGCGCCTCAAATCCATCGCAATACCTTTGGACAGTTATATTTTACGACTATCGAGGGCAGATAATACAAACCGTTTCAAATAATCAGGCGAGTGGAATAAATGAAGAGTACGTCGCATATAATTTTATCGGCCAGCCTGTTAAGAAAAAAATTGCATGCTCCGTTCCTGCAAATTATTATGAGGCGGAAGAGGAAGAAACCGAAGAAGATGAAGATGGTGAAGTTGAAGATGTAGCATTAATAAGGTCGTATGAAAACTATCGCTACGAGTATGACCATGCAGGCAGGTTGCTAAAAGTCTGGCACAAACTTAATGGCAAAACAGAAGTTTTGATGTCCGAAAATTCTTATGACGAACTTGGAAGACTGAAAACAAACACTCCATTCAATCTTCCAAAATTCAAAACGGAATATGCTTATAATGTCCGTTCGTGGACAACAAGCATCAGTAACTCAAAGCCATTCTGGGAATATATCGGCTATACTTTTGGCGGAAATATTGAAGCCACTCAATGGAATTACAATGGAATTCAGCGGGCTTATTCTTTCGATTACGACAATCTTTCGAGACTCGTTAATGCGCATGCTTCAATTCCTGCTGCAAACGATTATTCTGTAAGTTATCAGTATGACAAGCATGGCAATATTACTCATATTACGCGTGGTACGCTGGATAATCTTACTCTTAATTACAATGCAGGCAACCAATTGTATAATATCAGCGATGCCGTGGATAATTCACCATTAAATTCGGTATATGAATTTAAGAATTATTCAACATCCTCCGGCGCAGAATACACATGGAATACAGTAGGAGCAATGACAAAAGATTTAAACAAAGGCATTTCGGAAATTGCATATAATGTTTTGAATTTACCTTTGAGGGTAGATATAAAAAATCCAGTTGCCGAAGCGAGAAATGAATACACATATTCGGCCGACGGTCATAAACTGAAAACCGTAACTCGCTGGAACAGCCATTACTCCACAAATCCTGTTGTCGGTACGGCAGTTGCTTCCGGTAACTTAAATTCTTCCTCTACAACCGAATATATTGGCAATTATACCTTTGAAAACAAGGTTTTAAAGCGAATTTCTACCGAAAACGGTTATTATGACGGAAATAATTATTACTTTTACGTCCGTAATCATCTTGGAAGCAACGTTATGGTAGCGGACAAAAACGGAAATATAGTACAGGCAACTCATTACTTTCCATTTGGGTTGTCAATGAGCGAGAGTACCGGACAAGGCATACAGTCATACAAGTTCACCGGCAAGGAACTTGACATGGAACACGGGTTGAATCTCTACGATTTTGAGGCCCGCACCTACGACCCTGCTGTCGGGCGGTTTACTTCGGTTGACCCTTTGGCGGAGAAGTATTATAGCATTAGCCCGTATGCGTATTGTGCGGATAATCCTTTACGTTTTATTGACTTACACGGCGATAGCATAAGCGTAGCCGAAGGACACAGAGATCAATTTAACAGTTCTCTCAATTCCGTATTTGGTAATTATTCTCAAAATTTTGGTTACACCTCAACGGGTATGCTGACTTATAACGGCTCAACGAAAGGAATGACAGGCGACCAAAAAGCAGCATTAAAAGGAATGACCAAAGTTATGAACGAGAGTACAATTACAAATGTTGTTTATGGGGAAAACACTCAAATTACAGATAATAACGGCAATACAAGCACAATAAATGCGTCGGTTGCAGGTGGGGCTGTAACAGTTTTGGCAAGCGAAAATCCAACTTTAAGCCAAAATACGATTTTAATAAGTCCGTCAATGCCTGCACAAATGACGGTAATGGAAGTTACTTCTGCTTATTATATGCAGCCAATAAACCCTGCTAATGGTGCGCGTTTCAGAGAAACTACCGTTCAAACAAATTTCGCTGACGTTACATTTCACGAACTTGGACACGTTATATATCAGGGGCAATCACAGGATAAAGTAATAGATTTTAATAATCGAGTGCGAAAAATTCTAAACTTGCCCAAACGACCTTATGACGAAACACACAACAGAACTGTGCGACAAACAAACTATGAGTGATATGAAACATATATTTTCCGTAATCTGCATTTTGTTTGCTGTTTCCGTGCAACTAAACGCGCAAACCAATCTGTGTGATAGTTTTTGTGTGCAATTCACTGGAGAAAAGAACAATAATTTTGAATTTGATATAATCAATAACACACAAGATACTTTATTTTTGTTTGACAGTTATATATTTGACAGAGATAGGTCATTTTATGATAGCACAGCAATTCAACA
>JAISUN010000039.1 GCA_031272085.1 Dysgonamonadaceae bacterium
GAAAAGAACAATAATTTTGAATTTGATATAATCAATAACACACAAGATACTTTATTTTTGTTTGACAGTTATATATTTGACAGAGATAGGTCATTTTATGATAGCACAGCAATTCAACAGTCAATATATTTACATAGGTACGACAAAAAAACAAAGCAATGTAAATTATCATTTTTACCTCTTTTGCCATATTTGTCAGCAAACTATACAGGCCTTCTTGTATTGGGAGGGAACAAAGTTGCACATACAGGGCAGGTATTATATCATTTCAGGGCGATACCGCCTGACAGCAAAAATACGGTAACAATATCTAAATGTGCCTTTTATTCGAAAGATTATGTCAAAGAAGTGTATCCGCAGAAAATATCAAAATTTGAACACAATATCAAGTTTCGCAAGAGTAAGCACAAAAAGTGCGATAGTGTTGTTGTTGAGTTTGCTTTATACAAAAATATTGATTTGCTGATTTCAGAAAGAGCGTATTGGTCTGACGAATACAATTTTAATGAACAAGCACTTTCTTATATTATTTTGCCTGTTTCGGTAGATATTTTTACTGAAGTTGATGGAGAGTCTGTTTCTTATGGAAATGGAATAGGGACAAGACCTAACGGAGATGGAACTGGTGACGAATTTGGCTCTGCTAATGGATGGCGTATAGATATAAATCCCGCTAATATAGCCAAAGGAATTGAAAAAGGGTTCAAGGCCGAACAATTAGTAAAATCTACATATGTACACGAAGTTGGGCATTTGTTAGGGTTAGACGACAGATATACAGACAAAGGCGGTGTTAATAAAGGTTGGGAAGGTAATATTATGGGGGAATCCCGAACAGGAAAAGTTGAACAGAGAAATATTGATGGTATTCTTAAAGATGCAATGAAAGCATACGATAAATGGATACAAAATCCCAAAAACGAAGGAAAGGAGTTTCGATATGAAATCAACAACAGCAATATGGATAAATAAATTTAAGAATAGTATTATATCACTATTGTTTTTTGATATACTGTTGTTTCTTTGTTATAATAGTTATTGTGTTAAATGTGAACCATGTTTGCCTGAAATTTATTGTGAGCCATGTATATGTGATGAACAGTACTTTATAGCATATTTTGGTTGTTGTTTGAATATTATTTGGCTTATTTATTCCAGTATAAGAAATAGAAAGTCAAAGCAATTAAAAAAAATAGACAAAATTGCCATGTGCGTATATTTTGTAGTTGTCAATACTTTGTTGTATTTGCTATTCAAGAATTTTCAACCAATGTGCGAACCCTGTTTAGACAATGCAGATTGTCCCCCCTGTATATCAAAAGAGCAGTACTTTATAATCTACTTTGGAATAGCAATAAATGTGTTTTTTGGCATTTATTGCTTATTCAGAAAACGGAAAAGAAAAGAAAATAATGAAAAATTGAGCGCAATCTCACAATATTAAAAATAATTCATTATGAAAAAGAAACTTATTTATATTTTGATGATATGTCTGTCAAATATTTATTCTTGCAGAAAATCTTTTGATTTAACACAAGATAAAGTGTTTTACGTTTACAATATCCATGAAGGTGATACTGTCAGGGTGGATACAATAAAATATATGCCTTCTATCGAAGAATCGTGTCCTATTGTCATTTTTTCCGACAGTATGCTTATGGAATGGAATAAGGCGTCTGTAAAAAATATTATACGGGACGATTCTATTCATATGGACGATTGTTTACGTTTTGATATTCAATTTTACAAAAATAAGCATCAACTCCGGCTGGAATTTAGCAAAAAAGTCCTCAACAACGAATACTTATTAGAATCAGATTTTGACAGCGGTTTTTATGTCATCGAAGAAGTTTTCAATGGTTCATATCAATCATTTCACTATTATTTGATTGTATATAGGAGAAAAAATGTTCATACAACAAATAAAGAAATAAGAGCATATCATTTTGCGTTTTCCCCCCACTATGATAGTTTTTATCTACGAAATATAGCAACTCTGGATGAGATTAGATTCAAAAAATTTTATAATTCTTTCATAAAGCAAAACGGGAATGATGAAATGGGTTTACCATATAGAAAATTTAATGTTACTTATTTTTCAAGAAATAAAATAAATAGTTACATAACCGGCTGTACCGGCTGCATTGCTTGTATCGACGAATTTAAAGATATGATAAAATAGAGAACAACTTAAACACAAAAATAGGAGGAAAATGTTATGAAGAAAATTTTAATGCTGTTTATATTGTCAATGTATTATACTATAAGTTTTGCTCAAAACTGCGATTCATTAATAGCAATAAAAGGATATTATTATACTTTTTAAAAAAAAATGAAATATTATCTTCGTATGAGCAAAAAATAAAGAAAATGCAAAATGAAACTTATAGTATTCCTATTGACTTTACACAATCTTCATTTTTTATTCCAACACAAATTGGTGATAAGTTCTTACCAAATGACAGTTTGAAAATATCATTAGACAGTATATACTTTATGCCTAACAGTCATTTGACTAATTATGTTAAAAAATTATTTGACAAAGAATTGGACTTATCTAAAGAAATATGTATTTTGTCTGAATGTAATAGAACTTCACATTTTTATACCTTTGGAAATAATGATAATATATTTTTTAAATGTTTTTATATAGAAGGGTATGCAATGGAAAAGCAAATCTCAAACATAGAAAAAGAACGATTTAAAGTAGATTTAGATATTTATTCGGTAAATAGAAATGCTGAATACTTAATGCTGTTTTTCATTGTGAAAATTAACAATTATGCAACTTGCATATCCAATAAAAAAATGCAATTATGGCAACCATACATAGATTAATAATCTTTGCTCTGTGTAGTGCCCGCTCTGCAAAAGGTAAAAATAAGAACTTCATTAAAAACATTTTATAATAGTAGTTCCCGATGGCAGACACTATAAAAAGATGCTGTCGGGATTTTTATTCTCTCCGGTATTTTTCTAATATTGCTATGCGTTCGTCCTTCTCTTTCAGAAGCAAATTATAAACCTCTATCAGTTTGTCAATTGGATTGAATGATGGATAATAATGAACAACATTCCCTACCGAAGTGTCATTAAATGTGTTTGCTATAAAATTGATGGTTTTTTCTTCGTCGTAGTTCTTTAATACAGTGGCAATTTTTTCGAGTATTTTCTCATCAATGTTTTCCTGATTTTCCAGATTGGAAATAAATTGCTGCGAGCAACCAATACTCTCAGCAAGGATTTCCTGCTTGATTCCAAGTATTTCCCGCAACGATTTCACGTTCTTTCCCAAATGCGGCTGCCTTTTTATTACTCCACTTTTTTCCATATCAGATACGAATTTAACATTTGCAAAATTAGAAAAAAAACAACAAAAACAAGAAATTTCTAACTATATTTTATGTTTTTTGATAAAAAATATTGGTTACACAACTTTTTTCTCAAAATTTATACTATAAACTTATTATTTTTATGTCTGTAATCTCGAAAATGTTATGAAAAAATAATGAAACTAAATCAATAATGAGAGTCAATCAAAACGACTCTACATTTTTCACATTTTTCCCGCCACAATCCCCGATTAATTAAAAATTTACCAAATTTTAATTTATAATTAAGAGAATTTTAATTTTGTTGTATTATATTTGTGCAAATTTTTTGATAATCTTTCTATTTACATCATGAATACAAAATTTCTGAACTTATTCAGTCTTGTTTTTTGCCTTATGGCGCTGTCCTGCTCCGGCAAGACGGGCGGACCGGCAAATTATGTCAATCCTTTTATCGGAACCGGCGGACACGGCCACACCTATCCGGGAGCGGCTGTTCCTCACGGTCTTGTACAGTTAAGCCCCGATACGCGGCAAAACGGCTGGGACGCCTGTTCGGGCTACCATTACAGCGACAGTACGCTTATGGGATTCAGCCACACGCATTTGAGCGGAACGGGAATCGGCGACCTCGGCGATATAAGGTTTCTGCCTTATACCGCTGAATTACAGATATTTCCGCCTAATGGAGGGGAAGACAAAAATCCCTTTCCCGGCTCGGCTTTTTCGCACAAAAACGAGAAAGCAAGCCCCGGATATTACAGTGTTCACCTCGATACCTACGACATTGAGGCCGAACTGACGGCCACTGTCAGAGCCGGTTTTCACCGCTACACTTTTCCTGCCGCGGATAAGCCGGCCATCCTTATCGACCTCGCAAAAACGCTTCACGACCGCCGTTTGAGGGCTTCGGAACTGAAAGCGGTAAGCGATACCGAGATTGAGGGGATGAAACAGGTAAGCGGCTGGGCGCCAAATCGTTATATCTATTTTTACGCCAAATTTTCGGAGCCTTTTACCGCTTCCGTTTCGGAAAATAAAACTGCCACCCTTGAATTTGCAAAAACCGGAAAAGGCAAGCAGATTTTGGTTAAAGTCGGCCTGTCGATGGTAGATTGCGAAGGCGCAAAACGCAATCTCGAAGCGGAAATTCCCAACTGGGATTTCAATAAAGTACACGCTGCGGCCGAAAAAATCTGGAACAGCGAACTGTCGAAAATCCAGATTACGACTACCGACAAAACGGCTGAAAAAATATTCTATACCGCGCTGTACCACACGGCTTTGGAGCCGGTCGTAACTTCGGACGTCGATGGGCGTTTCCGCACTATGGAAGGCAAGATTGAGCAGGATACGGCTTACGTCAATTATTCCATTTTCTCGCTCTGGGACACGTTCCGCGCTCTTCATCCGCTGAATACGGTTATATCGACGAAAGACAACCAGGCGATGATTCGCTCGCTGATTCGAAAATCAGACGAAGGCGGCCTGCTGCCGATGTGGGAACTTATGTCGAACTACACAGGCTGCATGATAGGCTATCACGCTGTGTCAGTGATAGTTGATTCCTACCTGAAAGGCGAGCGCGATTTCGACGTTCAAAAGGCTTTTTTGGCGGCAAAAAAATCGTCATCATGGGATACGGTCAATGTTTCGCCCACTATCAACCGCGGTATTTTGAAGTACAATCTTATGCCTTACGGGAAATATTACAAAAATACTATCGGCTATATTCCGGCCGAAACCGAGCGGCAATCGGTAGCCCGCGGACTGGAATACGCCTACAACGACTGGCTTATCGCGCAGTTGGCCAAGGATTTGGGATATACCGACGATTATGCCCGTTTTATGGAATTGAGCCGGAATTACGCAAATTATTACGACGCATCGACCGGATTTATGCGCGGGAAAATGCTCGACGGCTCGTGGCGCACGCCTTTCGACCCGCGGCACTCCGACCACAACAACGACGACTATTGCGAGGGCAATGCCTGGCAATGGCTGTGGTTTGTGCCTCACGATGTGGACGGACTTGCAAAACTGATGGGCGGACGCGAACAGTTTATCGCAAAACTCGATTCGCTGTTTTCCATCTCGTCGGAAGTTACCGGCGAACGCGCTTCGGCCGATATTTCCGGTATGATTGGGCAATACGCTCATGGAAACGAGCCGAGCCATCAGACAATACATCTTTACAACCACGTGGGGCAACCGTGGAAAACGCAGGAACTCGTGGACAAGGTTTTGCAAACCCTTTATTTCGACGACCCCAACGGGCTTTCGGGAAACGAAGACTGCGGCGAAATGTCGGCCTGGTACGTGCTTAACAGTATGGGATTTTATTCCTACTGCCCCGGCACTCCTTATTATTCTATAGGACGTCCGCTGTTCGACGAAGCGAAGATTAACCTCGAAAACGGCAAAACATTCATTATCAAGGCTATAAACAACAGCGCCGAAAACAAGTACGTTCAATCGGCAAAACTGAACGGCGCAGAATTGAAGCAGGAATGTATGTATTTCTCTCACAGCGATTTAATGAATGGCGGCGCCTTGGAATTGACAATGGGAAAAGAGCCGAAGAAATAACCCCACCCCCTACCCCTCCCCAGAATGGGGAGGGGCTAAAAAACAGTAATTTATGAAAAACATATTATTATTTGGCATAATACTCTTTACTACAAGTATTTACGCCCAAGAACCGACCTACAAATGGGAACTGATAAATCCCAAATACCCGACAGCCGATGCTTTTGTAGCGGGGCTGAATGCAGCCGACTACGGAGCCGACCTGACCGGAACAACCGACCAAACGGCTCTGTTGCAGAAACTTTTGGATTTTCTCGGGTCGCGTTCCAATAACGACGGACGCAAAAGCGACGGAACTCCAAACGGCGGAACGCTGTTCCTGCCCGAAGGCAAATACCTGATTTGCGGCTATTTATACATTCCGAAAGGAGTTACAATACGCGGCGAATGGGAAAAGCCCGTTAAAGGCCAACCAATAAAAGGCACAATCATTGTTTGCAATAATCCAAGCGCAAAAGGCCACGACTGCACAATATTGCCCAACGGAACTTTGTCCACTGCTTACGAAGCCCAATCGACAATTACTATGCAGCCCTCGTCAGCAGTGCGCGACCTTGCTTTCTGGTATCCGGAGCAGGACGCCGACAATATTACGCCATACCCACCTGCAATCCTGTTCGGGCAGCAAGGTTACTGGGGCAACGATTATTGCCTTGCCTCAAATATCACGTTAGTAAACGCTTACGACGGAATAATTTTTTCGCGGCGCAACGGAGGCGGGGCGCCCAACTGTTACGGGATTTACGGAACCCCGCTCCGTCGCGGCATCGAGATAGACAACATAGCCGAAGTAGGCCGCATCGACAATGTTGATTTTTCGCCCGATTACTGGGCGGGGTCGGGACTTCCGGATTCGCCCACGCTGACGGGCAAGCACCGCGATTTCATCCTCGAAAACGGAACTGCGGTTGTGATGCGGCGCAACGACTGGTCGTTCATCTGCAAGGTTAATGCCGAAGGGTACAACATCGGCTACCGCCTCGATTTGTCGTACAACGACGATACCAACGGCAACAAGACCGCGCCAAACGGCCACAACTACGGAATGGAGTTTACCGACTGTAAATACGGGGTTTACGTGGCCGCCGTATCCGGTTCGGGAATGATGTTTTACGAATACAAATTCAAGAATTGCGATTACGGATTCTGGTTCGACAAGGCGGCCGGCGGCGTGGTTCAGATTCAAGGCTGCGAGTTCGACGCTAATACCGCAGCAATCTATGCTCCAAGTACGAATAACACAAAAATTCTTATGAATCAGAATGTTATAAAGAAAGGCGCAATAAATATCCAGGGTGGATTGGCCTCGTTGGTAAAAAACGATTTTGAAAGCGAAGACGTTCCGCAGGTAATCCTCGGAGCAAACGCAAGAGCAACACTGACAGGAAATTACAGGGCAAACAACAGTCCGGTTTCGGTAAAAAATCTTTCGATGTACGAATGTATCAACGACGAAACGCCATTGGAAATCAGCGAATTGCCGCATTTTCCGTATAAAAACCAGTACGAATTTACTCAAAAGCCTGCCGGAAGCGCATTTTATGTTGCAAATGCCGAAACAGGCGTAACAACCGCTGCCGACGATAATTCTGACGCATTGCAGGCCTTATTGAATCAAGCGAAAAACGAGGGCGGCGGGCTTGTTTTCCTGCCTCCCGGACATTATAATTTCCGCAAACCGCTGACCATTCCCGCCGGCGTGGAACTGAAAGGCTCTGTCGATGTGCCTTCGCTTCCGACCGGGCCGGGTAGCGCGATGGAAATTTATGCCGGAAAAGGCGACGAAGACGGAACGCCTTTTATCACAATGGAGCCGGGAAGCGGCTTTCGCGGCATGGTTGTGAACTATCCCGAACAGATTGTTCAACTGCTGACCGAGGCGGAACTCAACAACCTCGACGTTTATCATTTTCCATATACCGTTCGCGGGAATCGGGATGTTTATATTGTAAATATCGCATTCAGAACGGCTTACCACGGCATCGACCTGTTTACCAACAAGTGCGACAATCATTTTGTCGATTATCCGGCCGGACACGTTTTCAAAACCGGAATCCGCGTTGGAGGCGGCTCCGAAGGCGGGCATATCTATAATGCGCAGTTCAACCAGATTGCTTACGGCTCCGGCGGCGAAACGAAATTCGGACGCTGGCCTAACTCGCCCGACAATTTGCAGGCCGACCAAACAAAATACAGCAACGAACACGATATGGCATACGCCTATTGCTGGAATAATCTGTATTTTATGACTTTTGAAAACTGCAAAAACGAGGTTTTATACAACAATTTCGATTTCGGTTCAAACCGCGGATTTACGCTTGCCGATGGCGCAAACGGGATTTGCCTCGGTCAGGGAATCGACCAGGGAATGAACTCATTTTATATTGACGGAATCGGCGAAGACGGATTTGATTTCATTAATACTCAAATAGTTACAACAGCGCCCTCGCCCGGAGTTCAGCAAACTTTCAGGGATAATAACCGTTATTTCCAGACAACGGCCAATTTCAGCGGGCTTGTAACATTTTTCGGAGCCGATTTTTGGGGACAGCCTCAACGGATTTCAAACGACATTTTGGGCGGAACTCTGGAACTGCAAGCCGGGAATTATTCCAATTCGGGACAGCAGACTTTTGCAAATATCGCTTCGGGAGCGGAATTTAACGTTACCGGCTCTAACATCAACAATATATCTTCGCTCTTGACAAGCGGCTCTGCTCCGCAATTTTTCGTGCAGTCGTCGTTAGTCAATAAAAACAGTTTGGATGTTTCGATCTGCGGGCTGTGGCTCAATAATTTAGAATTTTCGGCATCCGTGTCGCCCAATGCCGGAGCCTTCTTGCCGCGTACCGGCTGGATTGCAACGGCCTCGACCTCCAATGCCGACGCACAAAACAGCCTCGACGGCAACGCCGACACACGCTGGTCAACATTGAGCGAAAGGCAAAAACCCGGACAGTGGTTTCAGGTGGATATGCTTGAACCGCAGACGTTTACCGGCGTTTATCTCGACCCCGGAACCAGCAATGTCTATCTGCCTGTTTCGTTCAAAGTCCTGATTTCGGACAACGGGAGCGATTGGACGCAAATTGCGCTGGGCAGCAACACTGCCATTTCGACTTTCAGCAAACAAACGGCGCGGTACATCCGCATCGAGCAGACCGGAAGCGGCTCCAACGCATGGCGGATAACCGAGTTTTACGTGATGAATACCGAATATACCGGCTCGGCAAAAATTTCCGAAGCGAACCTTGCGGTCAATTTTTGGATAGACAACAGCCGCCTTTATTTTTCGGGATTGCAGGGACGTTCGCAGGTGAAAATTTACAATACGGCCGGAGTTCCCGTTCACTCGCAGGCGGTTGACGGCGATTCAGTTTACCTGAATATTCCGCGCGGAATTTATATTGTTACAGTCGAAAACGGAGGCAGGATTTTCAGAACAAAAATTGTAAAATGAATTATACATAGCCCGTTTAATTATGCTTCGTTCGGTGGCGATTTTTCCGCCGGGCGAGGCATTTCTTATTTTAATTCAATATTTTTTCAAAAACATTGAAATTAATACAATTTTAATCTGAAATTAATTATTTTTTAAGAAATGATTAATCCTCTTTAAATATATTTGCACAATAATTTTCATTTACCATGAAGAAAAGTAAACTTTTACTAATGCTATTCGCAATTTGCCTGTTTCAGGGCGCACTGGCGCAGAAAACCATAACAGGTACCGTGCGCGACGCCTCGAACGAGCCTCTGCTCGGAGTTTCGGTCGGCGTGAAAGGCGCAAGTCGCGGAACGACGACAGATGCGAACGGGAAATTTTCACTTAACGTACAAGCCGGCGATAAAGAGTTGGTTTTTTACTATCTTGGAATGACGACTCAAACGATTCCGATAGGAACCAAAACGGTTATCGACGTAGTTATGAGGGAAAATGCAAACGAGTTGAGCGAAGTAGTCGTTTCCGCCTTGGGCATCCAGCGCGAAATGAAATCGCTTCCGGTGGCTCAACAGCGTGTCGATGCGGCGACCATATCGGAAGTGCGCGACCCTAACATTATTTCCTCGCTTGCCGGAAAGGTTGCGGGCGTGATGGTTACGCCGCCGACAAGTTCCACCGGCTCGGCGCGAATCATCATCAGGGGAAACAGTTCGTTTACCGGCAACAATCAGCCGCTTTTTGTGGTTGACGGAATGGCCATCGACAACAGCGACGGCAGCGCCGGAGTTAGCGTAAACGGCGGCCTCGATATGGGCAACGGCGCATCGTCCATCAATCCGGACGATATTGAAACTATCGACGTGCTGAAAGGGCCTAATGCTGCCGCGCTTTACGGTTCGCGTGCAGCCAACGGCGCAATCATTATCACAACGAAAAAGGCGAAAGAAAACCGGTTCAAAATTTCCGTCAATTCCAATACGATGTTCCGTTATATTACGCAGTGGCCTGAATTTCAAAACTCTTTCGGAATGGGACACATGAACCGTATAGTGGGCAGCAACAGCAACTGGTTGGCGACAACCGACGCCGACGGCAATCTGTATCCGTATCCCGGCATTCCTATTATAGAACAGGTAAGCACCGACCAGGGCGGACGCTCCAACGGCGGCCCGATGATTGGCATGCCATATATCGGCCTCGACGGGAAAATTCATACTTACGACCCCCAGCCCGACAATGTTTACGGTTTCTACCAGCGGGCGTCAACTTACACTAATAATATTAATGTCGAGGGCGGAAATGCAGACAATAATTACCGCGTTTCGCTGACCAATTTCAATGCCGACGACGTAGTTGAAAAGCAGAATTTAGTCAATAAAAACACGCTGACAGCACGCTTTTACAATACGCTGATGAAAAACCTGACATTGGACTCAAAACTGACTTTTATCGACGAAGATACCGAAAACCGCCGTTACGCCAACCAGAGCGGATTCAATCCCCTGTATATGTACACCATTCTGGCACGCTCGATGACGCTCGACCAGTTGCAATACTACAAAACTGACGCAGGCACCGAAACCGTGATGGTAGGCGGGATTCACAATCCCTACTGGACAATCAACGAAACAGGAAACGACGACAAAAAGATGCGTATTCAGGGAAATTTTGAACTTGCATACCAGATTTTGCCTTCGTTAAGAGCGTCGGTAAGGTACGGACGCGAATATATCAGTTCCGACGCCTACGAATACCGCAATAAGGGCGCTATCGGCTCCGGCGATGCGCTGGGATATTACCGCCGCCAGTACAATATTACCGATAACTCGCAGTACGACTGGCTTTTGACATACAAAGACCGCTTCTTCAAGGAAAAAATTTCGATTTTGGGAACGCTTGGAGGACAAAGGTTGGATTACGCCGGTTCGTGGTTAAGCGCTTCGCTGACTTCATTGAAACAGTCCGGTTTTGCGCATATTTCCAACAGCAACGAACTTCCGCAAGCCGACGAAGATATTGTCAGCAGAAAACGCATTAACGGCATATATGGCTCATTATCAATAGGATATAAAGATTTTATCTATCTTGATGCGACAGGCCGCAACGATTGGAGTTCTACCCTGCCCTTGGACAACAACTCTTATTTTTATCCTTCGGCGGGTATATCGTGGTTGCCGACAGAAATGCTGGGAATTTCCTCATCCCTGATTTACGGAAAACTGCGTGCATCGTTTGCGCAGGTAGGAAACGACACATGGCCATACCGCCTGTTGCCCTACCCTAACCTTGGAAGCGGAAATGTTTTCGGAGGATATAAATATGTATCGCTGCCTACTACCCTGCCCAACAGCCATTTGAAGCCCGAACGCACCAATTCTCTGGAACTTGGAGCCGATATCCGCCTGTTTGACAGCCGCGTTAATTTAGACGTAACTTACTATCGCAAAAATTCGTTCGACCAGATTGTTGAGGCCGATATGTCGTATTCATCCGGTTACAGCAGAAGGGTCTTCAATGCCGGAGAAATACAGAATAAGGGCTGGGAAGTCGCCGTAAACACAACACCCATACGCCTTAAAGATTTCCAATGGAATATTGATTTGAACTATACGAGAAACGAATCGGAAGTGTTGAGTATGGTAGATGGTCTGGAACAGATTCAACTCGGCCAAATATTTGATTTCTACAATGTTATCCGCGTGGGACTGCCCTACGGCTCGATGTACGGCTCGAAATGGCTGACCGACCAGCAGGGACGCAAAATGGTAACTGCAAACGGCGACCCGATAAAAGTTGATTACGATTATCTCGGAAATTTCAATCCCGACTATATGTTCAGCATCGCTAACAGATTCAGGTACAAGGCCTTCGATGCTTACGTATTAGTAGATATGCGGAAAGGCGGGAAACTTTATTCCGGCACAATGCGTCAGGCAATCAGAAACGGCGTTATCAGCGGAAATGAAGAGCAAAAAGAATCGTATTGGCAGCGTACCGTGATTATGGGCGAATCGGGCGGAGCCGACGACGTTTGGGGCGGCACGACTTTCGACAATCTCTACGTTTACGACGCATCGCAATACGATAACGTTTACAATATGAATCAGGTTGACCCGAATTATCAGCCTAAAAAATTTACCGGCTACCTTTGGCCGGGCAACGTAGGATACTGGGCTGACGCATATTGCAGCGAAGTAACTTACGACGCCTCGTACATAAAATTGAGGGAATTAAGCATCGGCTACAACCTGCCGCGAAAATTGATTTCCAAAATAAAAATGAGTAATGCACGCATTTCCATTGTTGGCCGCAACCTTTGGATAATTTACCAGAAAACGCCGAAGGGAATCGACCCCGAAGCCGCCATCAATGCAGGCAACGGACAAGGTATGGAATCCGGCTCGCTGCCGCCTTCCACAACTTTCGGCTTTGATATTAAAATCGCATTTTAATCTATAAAATGATAATGAAAATGAAAAAACAATATTTATCAATAATTGCTTTTTTGACGGCAATACTCGCAATAAACGGCTGTACAGACGGTTTTGAGGAAATCAACACCAATCCCAACCGCATTACCTACGCCGAGCCGGATTTTATCTTCGGATTAAGCCCCGTAAGCACCCTGCGCACCATAGGCGGGGCAAGCAACGGCGCATCGCGTGCTAATAACTGGTTCGTGTTCGGCAATTACAGCCAGATGTGGGCCGTTCTTGGCGGCAGCGCTCCCCAATTTTCAGCCGACGGAGCATCGGACGACCTCTGGAATAGCCTGTATGTCAATTCTTTAAATCCATTATTCAACATTATAAACGGATATAAAGACAATTCCGGATATAAAAACCGCGTGGCAATCGCCAAAATCTGGCGCTCGTATGTATTTTCCATTCTGGTAGGGCTTTACGGCCCGCTGCCCTATACGGAAGCCTGCAACGGCGATATTTCAGCACGCTTCGACAAGGAAGAAGATATTTACCTCGGCATACTTGCCGAATTGAAAGAGGCTTACAGCGAGATAAACGTGAGCAATACAACGGATAAATATCCTTCCGAAGCAGAGCCTTTCCTGCAATCCGACCTGTCGCGCTGGGCGCAGTTTGCGCACTGTATTCGCCTGCGTACCGCAATGCGAATAGCAGAGTGCGACGTCCACAATCCCGACAAGGCTTGGCTGCAATCGTTAGCCGCAACAGCAAAAGCGGTAGTAGCCGAAGAGTTGAACAATGCCGAAAACGGCCTTCTTATCAGCAGCAACACAGGAAATTTCTCAATGACTTTCGACAACAACGACCTGAATACGCGGAATCCGCTATTTTTCATCGTTGACCAGATGACGCCCGCCGAAAAGAAAAAACAGTTGGGCAATCTGCCGGTTCTTCACGAATCGCTGATGATGTGGATAAAACCGGCAACCTACAACGACCCCGTTTTGTCGATTTACGTGAAAGAAGGCGACGGCGGAACCCGCCAGCGTCCGGTGAGCGACAAATATCTGGGACGCCCCAATTCGATGGGAACTCCAACAGATTACCGCTGGCCTGACGGCTGGGTAAGCCCCTATGCCAACGTAGAAGATTACACAAATTTCGCTACGATAGGCAAAACTTTCCTCGCTTCCGACGCTAAATATTATTTCTTCTCTTATGCCGAACTCTGTTTCCTGCGTGCCGAAGCCAAATTGAAAGGCTTTTGGAACGGCTCGAAATCGGCCGAAGAATATTATTACGAAGGCATCGACGCCCGTTGCTCAAAATACAGCATAACAGGAACGGCGGTAACAAATTACAAAAATTCGGCAGGCATAAAGTGGAGTACGCCTACCGACACCACAAAATCCGGAGTTGTAACTTCTTCATTCCGCGACTATCTCGGCGGTTTTACCGATAGTTTTTTGGGCGGCGAAGAAGACAATTTCAAGCGGATTGTCGTCCAGCACTGGATTTCGCTTTTCGGCCAGAATATCGACGCTTGGATACTTATCCGCCGGACGGAAGTTATCCCCTTTAAGCCGAGTTTCAACGCCAGCCAGAACGACGGCTACGTGAGCGGCACTTGGGCTTACATCCCCGAACGCTTGCCCTACCCCGGACGCGAACGTAGCGTAAATACCAAAGAAACGCAGGTTGCGATACAGGAATATCTGTACGACAACACCCTGAAAGATACGCAAGACCGCGTTACATTCCGCCTGATTTTTGCGGCCGATAATCCCGGATTACCCGCGCCCAAAGAAGGAACGCCGGCATACAGCGCATATCCGTATCCGCTGCCGAATCAAGCATTAAACCGTAAATGAAAAATTGAAATAATATGAAAAAGATACTCACAATTTTATGTATTTTTGGTTTGCCCGCATTGATTTTCAATGCCTGCGAAGACAGGCCTGACGTATATGAATTTCCGATTGACGAATATGTTTACGAAATTCCGGACGTGCCGGTAACGGAAGATTATGTCGTAGGCGTTGCATACGATACAAAATACCGCGATACTCTTTACAACGAATGGTACGATACCGGCCTGAAAGCGCACTCCCTTTATACCGGAACTCCAGTTTTGGGCGAATACGACGTCCGCCGGGATGAAGATGTTTTGCGCCAGCACCTCGACTGGGGCAAACAGGCAGGCGTCGATTTCTTCGTTTTGAGTTGGGGCGGACACGGATACAACGATACTATCCTTTCCCGATGGGAACAACTTTACGCGCAGGATAACGCCCGCCCGAAAGTAGTAATCCGTTTCGACCCCGGATACCGATTCATTTCAGGCGGTAAAGACACTTTGCAGTTGAACCGCGCCGTTCTGGATTCCCTGCGTTTCGACCTCGATTCAGTCTATACCAACGTGATGATGCACGATTTCGCATACAAAAAAGCCGACGGCAAACCGGTTATGGTTTTCTGCAACTTTACAAACACGGCTCAAATACCGCGGATAAACGACTTTATCACTTACCTGAAAAGTTCGCAAGCCATTCAAAACAAGATTTGGCTGATGGCTGAACTCGGCGGAGGCTGGACATCGCCCGAACGCTGGGGCTACAATGCCGCAAACGGATATGCCGACGGCCCGACGGCAGGTTACGTAAAACCCGATTCCATCAAGCCTTTCGATGCATTTTTCATCACCGATATTTCGCATAATAACTACGACCGGTTTTATTCCCAGTATTCATATTTGGATTACAACTATCGCTACTGGCAAGACCGTATGAAACCGCTTGGAAAGGAATATATCCCGACTGTGCAGCCCGGCTTCGACGACCGCGTAAATACGCCGGCAAGCGACCGCTATCTTATTCCGCGCTGGAAAGACAATCAGGCGTATGTGATTAGTTCCGCCGTAACCGGCCAGACCTATAATTTGAGCAGTTTTACCGAAAATCCCTATCAAAAATGGGCTAATGTGGCAAAACGCAATGTCGGCGAAAGCCGAATCATTATGGTTTACAACTGGAATGATTTTGCGAGCGGAAGAAATCTGGAACCCGTTACCGAATTTGGAACAGATTATCTGCTTTATACAAAAGTGTTCTTTAAAAAATAAGATTTTTTTGATTTTTGGGCAGGGTTTTAACGGACTTCGGCCCTGCCCGGAAATCAAAAAATAAACATAATAAGAAGTCCATTATTTTTATTTTTTAAATTTAATATTATGAAATTAAATTACTTTTTGAAGTCATTTGCTCTGCTGACCTTGATTTCGTTGGCTATGAGCGTAAACGTAAAGGCGACCGATTATCACGTAGCCGACGGCGCTACTGATACGCAACTTGCCGCTGTTCTCGACCAGGCCTCGACAGGCGACGTAATCCTGATTGACGGCTGGGTAACAATCAACGCAATGGTTCACGTTACAAAAAACGTAACCATTAAGGCAGGCACAACAAGTATTTGCGGCTTCGACGGAGGCGGCAACTCACGTCTGTTTGAAATTCATCCCGAACCGGTTGAAGGCGCAAAATTAGTGTTTGAAAACCTTGATTTTACCGGCGGCAACGGTTGGGCAAGCGACCCCACTGACGGCGGCGCAGCCCGCATCTACGGCGGAACAACCGAATTTATTCAGTGCTATTTCTACGAAAATGTTTCAAAACGTGGCGGAGCCTTCTTCATCGTTGAAAACGGTACTACCGCAATCTTCAAAGGTTGCGAAGCATTCGACAATCTGGCGCAGGGCGACGGCGGCGAAAGTCGCGGCGGTTATCTGTTTACCGACGGCGAAACCCACATTACCCACGAATATTGCAAGATTTACAGCAACCGCTCTATCGGCGGACGTGGCGGCGCTCTCTGTCTTTTCGGAAACGGCACCCGCTATTTCTATTACACCACCATTACGAACAATTATGGCGGAAATTGGAGCGAAGACGGAACAACGAAATTAGACAAAGACGGTAATCCGGTCAGCGACGGCGAATACGAAGGCGCAGTCGGCTTCATCACCGGCGGAGCGACTACTTTTGAATCCTGCGGAATTGTTGGCAATCAATCGTGGAGCCACTCCGGAATTATCCGCGGCTGGGGCGACGCCAACACTACCGTAACTTTCATCAATACAAACCTTGCAAAAAATCAAAGTATGCACGACCGCTCCCCGCTCTGGATTGGCGGCAATGCCACTTATACTTTTGTAAACAGTTTCCTTGTTGAAAATCAGGGACAAAACGCAGGAAACGGCGCAGGTTTTGATTTCGACGGAGCAAGCGTTATATTAAACATTTTCAACTCTGTATTTGCCCACAACGTTGCAGGCGGCGACGGAGCAGTCGATATCCGCAACGCTTCAAATTATGCCACGCAGTTGGTTGTAAAAAACTCGCTCATCGGGCTTATTCAGGGCAATTCAAGCGTCGTAGTTCCGCAGGATAATCCCAATATTCCTACAAAATCGAATATTGCGCTGTATAAAATTGCCGACGAACAGTCGCAGATTGATTACGCTATTTTAGAGCCTGCAACCGGCATCAATTACGGACAGGGATTGAGGTTCAGCAAATCTTTCAAGATGCCGTATTATCTGCTCGACCCTGCCGGAACGGTGGCAAAACTTGGCGACCCCGCTCTGCTGGCCGATTACGACACCAATCACGATTTGTTCGACAATACGCGTACTACCGCTGCCGATGGCTCCATCTCGGCCGCCCCCACTGTTGCAACTATTACCGACGACGAATATGACGATTCGGGCTGGGAAGACAAAATTTTCACCGGAATCAGCAGTCCTTCGGTATCCGGCACAATCGGCGCTTTCCGCGTAATCGGATACGTTTCCAACGGCATACTTGGAATCGATTTCGGCTCAATCAAGGGACAGACCCGCGGAACCCTGATTTCGTTGACCGGACAGGCCGTTCAGGAAGTTTTCAACTGCAATGTCGTAGCAAAAGGTTACTACAATGTTGACGTTCGCCCCGGCGTTTACCTGCTTCGCCTTGTAAACAACGGCAAAACTTATGTACAAAAAGTTGTCGTAAAATAAAAAATGAATAAAAGATAACTTTTATAAGGCGCAATCTTCCAAAATCAAAAAATTATGGAACCTTGCGCCTTTTTTTAATTCTTAAAAATATGAACAAACAAATCTTCAAATATCTATTCGCCGGCGTAATCGCCATATTAGCAAGCGCGTGCAACCGAACTCCCGATTACCGCAACCCAAAATTGCCTGTTGAGCGCCGCGTCGCCGACCTGCTTTCGCGTATGACCGACGCCGAAAAAGCCGCCCAACTCGATATGTTGGCCGCAAATGATATTCTTGAAGATTCGGAAACTCTTTCCCCCGAACAGGTTCGCTATTTTATTGATTCAATGGATATTGGTTCGATTCACGACCTGTATCCGGTTTCCGCTGCTCTGGCTAACGAAATTCAACGCCACGCAGTGGAAAATTCCCGCCTCGGAATACCGATTCTCTTTATCGAAGAGGCTCTGCACGGCTATCAGGGCGCAGGCGCAACCTGCTTCCCCGTCCCGCTCGGCAACGCCTCTACCTGGGATACTACCCTCGTCCGCAGCATTGGCCGCGCCATAGCCGCCGAAGCCCGCTCGCGGGGAGTGCATTTTGTGCTTGGCCCCAACCTCGACCTTGCGCGTGAAATACGCTGGGGACGGGTGGAAGAAACATTCGGAGAAGACGTTTTCCTGACTTCCCGAATGGCCGTAAACCTGATTCGCGGACTGCAAGGAAATGCGCTTTCCGACAGCAACGCGGTAGTGGCCGAACCCAAGCATTTCGCCCTGCACGGCTCGCCAGAAAACGGCAGCAACGAAAGTCCGGTTTCCATCGGCGAACGCGAAGCCCGCTCCACTGGCCTTTATGTTTTCGAGAAAGCCGTCCGCGAAGCCGGAGCGCACGGGATTATGGCCGCCTATCACGAAATCGACGGCATTCCCAGCGTTTCGAGCCGCTGGCTGCTGACCGATATTCTGCGCAACGAATGGGGTTTCGACGGATTTACCCTGACCGACCTCGGCGCAATCAGAAAACAGATAACTACGCACAAAACCGCTTCCACAGCCGAAGAGGCCATTATAAAAGCGCTCTCGGCAGGATTGGATATGCAGTTTTACGATTTTGACCACCGCGAATTTCAAAAAATCATTGTAGATGCCGTAAAAAGCGGCAAACTCGAACGGAAAATCCTCGACCGCGCGGCCGGCAGCGTGCTTCGCGTGAAATTTATGCTCGGCCTCTTCGACCGCCCATATACCGATGAAACGTTGTCAGCCAAGGTTTTTCATTCGCCCGAACATCAGGCGCTTGCGCTCCGGGCAGCCCGCGAATCGCTTGTGTTGCTGAAAAACGACAACAACCTGCTGCCGCTTAAAGGCCTGAAAGACAATCCTTCATCCTTGCGGCTGACCGTTACCGGCACCCTGTCAGGCTCGACCTACACAGGCGGATATTCCCCTGCCGGAGCCGCCGCCGTTTCCATTTGTCAGGGGCTTGAATCCCGCTTTGGAAACGGGCTTGACATTACCTGCGTAAATGCCGAAGTTACCGACCGTTTCTCGGAAATTCCGGCCTCATTTTTCTCTCAACAGCCAAATTCGGGCGAAGGCAGCCTGAAAGTTGAGTTTTACAACAATTCCACGCTCGCGGGCAATCCCGTCTATACCGCTCACGACGCTAATCTGAACGCTTACTGGCATAATTTAAGTCCGGCTCCGGGAGTGAATCCCGACGAATTTTCGGCACGCTGGTCGGGCTATTTGAGCGTTCCTTCGACGGGAAATTACGAATTGGATTTCCGCGCCCAGAATTTCGGGCAATTATATATTGATAATCAACTGATTATCGACCACTGGAACGATGAATGGAAAGACCGTGGCGAACGCCGCACCGTCCGGCTCGAAGCAGGCCGGAAAACCGCTTTCCGCATCGAGTTCGGCAAAACCGGCGAAGAAGCGGGCGTTTGGCTGAAATGGCGGCTTGCCGACGCCGAAAAATCCGGGCTTTTTGCCAAAATTACCGCAGCAGCACGGCAATCCGACGCTGTCGTGGTCGTCATCGGCGAATCAAGCGACGAAGTAGGCGAAAGCCGCGACAAGCACAATTTGCAGCCAAACCGCATGGATATGGAAATTCTGAAAGCGGCCGCCCGTTCCGGAAAACCGGTTATAACTGTGATGATTACAGGCCGCCCGCTGATTCTTACCGAAGTTTGCGGACTCTCGTCAGCCCTCATCCAGTGCTGGTTTGCAGGCGAGGCTATGGGGCTGGCCGCAGCCGACATTTTGTGCGGCGACTTCAACCCGCAGGGTCGCTTGCCGATAACTTTCCCGAAAGACGTCGGGCAAACGCCGATGTTCTATTCCCGAAAACCCTCTGCTCACCGGCGCTACATCGACGGTCAGGCAGAGCCTCTGTTCCCTTTCGGATTCGGACTGTCTTATTCCGAATTTGAATACAAAAACCTGAATATTTCGCCCAAAAATCCGACCGTCAGCGACGAAATCACAGTAAGCCTCGACCTCGAAAATACGAGCGCAACCGACGGCGTTGAGACGGTGCAACTCTACATAAACGACATAGTAAGCAGCGTAGAAACCCCCGAAATTCTGCTGAAAGGATTTTCAAAAGTTTTCGTTCCCGCAGGCGAAACCCGCACGGCAACAATAAAACTCGCGCCGGAAGATTTTTCGCTTATCAACGCGCAAATGAAGCGCACAGTCGAACCGGGCGAATTTGAAATAATGCTCGGCGCCTCCTCGGCCGACATCCGACTGCGCCAAACTATCAATCTCGAAAAATAAAAATGTGTATCTATTTATAAATTAAACGTTTTAATGAACATGAAAAACTCAACTTTATCACTATGGGCAATTCTGTTATTGCTCCTTGCAGGATGGCAAAATGCCAACGCTCAATTTTTGGAAAACACCGAAAAGGTGGATGTAGTGCAGATTCCGGCTTTCGACGGCGACGGCGCAAAAACGCAACGCTATCTTGCCGATGTGGGAGGAGTAATTCTTTTTGCCGTCGAGCAGAACGAAGCCTCGCAATGGTACAAAATACCGGCAGGCGGCGTGAGCAACGGCACGGAAGACGTGCAGGCATATTATTACAAAAATGTTGCAACAGGAAACTACCTGGCTATCAACGACGCTACTCTGGCTCAACTGATTACGGAACGCGAGGGCGACTGGCCGACCGAACCGGCGGCTGCATACGCTGAAAACGACAAAAGTCTTGGCTTCAAATGGTTTGAACGCCCATCGAACTGGGGATGGGGCATTTTCCTGTCAAACGCAGCAGGAATCGACCTTACCGCCCGCGAAAACAACCAGATTTTCTGTTTGACTTCGATAACTATAATGAAAAATGAGGGCGAAGAATTTTTCGGAGTTTATTTCCCCAATGCTGCTGTCGGCGGATTTGCAGGCGGCGGCGGAAACGCTTGGACGGCTGTTAAAACTCCGGTCGTCGTATCGGCGCAAGCGGCAAATCCCGATTACAAACATTTTGACAAAAATACCCCTACGGTAAATGTCGTGCAATTCACTACATGGATGACCCCCAACAACGCTAAACTGGGCGGTGCAAAGCCTTACGCGGCCGATAATGCAGGCGCGGTAGAATACGTTACCGATGCAACAGCGGAAAGTTCAAAATGGTATGAAATTCCCGCCGGCGAAGGCGCTTTCGAGCAGCAGGTTTATTATTATAAAAATGTTGCGACAGGCGCATATTTAGTCGGCTCGACACGTACTCCGGGCGAGGGCGGCGACTGGACTGTCAGCGCGGCGGCAACTTCTGCCGTAAACGATTACAGCAACCTATACAAATGGTCGAAAGTCGCTACTCCGAACTGGGGAGCAGGCGCCTGGCTCGTAAATGAAGAAGGAAACACCGGCCAACTGCCTTCCGGCGACAACAAAAACGCGTTTTTTGCACTTACGATGCTGACTGCTAATTCCGAATTTTTCGGCGTGGACGTTCCGAATGTGGCAATTTCCAATCCGCACGAGGGCAGCAATGCTTGGACGGCCGTTCAAATCAACACCGTAGGAACCGCAGCCAATCCCGATTATGTCGGAACAGGCCTTGAATACAGCATAAAAGAACTGAATTTCTTCGCAACCGACGGAGGCGAAGACGCTAATGCCGCTTCCTACGACGCCGCTACCCATACAATTACCTACAAAAACGGAGGCTGGCACCGCGCCGGCTGGAACTGGGAACCGACAGGCGGAATCGACGTTTCGGATTACAATCAGGTTTGGATTAAATTCGACGCTTCGGCGCTTCCAAAAACAGGCGACGGCGAAGGCGGAGCAACAAAAATCCAGTTCGACGTCGTTTATATGGACGACACCAACGCCGCCGACGACAACGGCAAAACAAACGAAATCCGCTCCAACAATACCGAATATTTCTACAACCTCGCTCCGGGCAAGAAAATCAAACGAATTACCCTGAAAAGCGAAGCGGAAGGAAATATCGTATTGACCGACGCTTATTTCTACAACAAAGCCGCCGAACCCTGCGATTTGATTATTACCGACGTCGCATGGTATCCGACATGGCCGGCAGTAGGCGAAGAAGTCTGGTTCTGCGCAACCGTCAAAAATATCAGCGAATCGCCTTCGCAAAACGTGAAACACGGAGTTACTTTCGCCATTAAAAATCAGGGTGCAGCCGGAAACGGCACGATTGTCGCTTGGAGCGATACCCATCATACCGCCCTGCAACCGGGCGAAGAAGTTACGCTTGTATCCAACGGCGGCCCCGGCAACAGCGTCGGAAGTTGGAAACCGACCACTGCCCAATCCTACACCCTCGTAGCGCAGGTTAACGACCAGAACGACGTGTCGGAAACGGACGTTACCAACAATTTCTTCTCAAAAGATTTTGCAGTTACCGTAACCGGCATTAGCGAAACAGCATCCGTGGGATACATCTACACCGCAAAAGGAAAAATCTATCCGGTAAACTTCCCCGAAAATGCCGCAATAAGCGTCTATAACCTGCAAGCGCAGAAAATAGGCGACTACAAAACAGGCGAGGTTTCAAAACAGACTTTCGCCGCCGGCATGTACATAGTAAAAATTCAGGTTGGCGCAAAATCTTCAAGCGTAAAGGTTTTGGTTAAATAAAATAATTATCTTTGCAAGTAAAAACAAACGCCTCTGAATCGGGGTGTTTGTTTTTACTTCTTTTAATAAAATTAAAAAATGAACAAAATTTTCCTCATAGCGCTTTCGTTGCTTTCGCTTTCCGCCCTCGCGCAGAAGGCTCCAAATCCCATTATCCGCGATATTTATACCGCCGACCCTTCGGCGCACGTCTGGGCTGACGGACGGCTTTACCTCTATCCCTCGCACGACATCGACCCGCCCGCCGGTTGCGACCGCATGGATAAATATCACGTCTATTCGACCGACGATATGATAACATGGACCGACCACGGCCAGATTTTGGAAGCCTCGCAAGTTCCCTGGGGCGTGCCGATTACAAACGCAAGCACAAATGCGACTTTTATGTGGGCGCCCGACTGCGCTTACCGGAACGGGAAATATTATTTCTATTTTCCGCACCCCTTCGGCCCGACTTGGAACGATACATGGCGCGTCGGAATTGCCGTCAGCGATAAACCGGCTTCCGATTTCGTCATCCTCGACCAGCCCTTGCAGGGTACCGAAGTTTCGTGGGAAGAAAACGGAAATACCGTTACTGCAACCGGCCTCATCGACCCCTGCATCTTTACCGACGACGACGGACAGGTGTATTTTTATTTCGGGGGCGGAAACCGCTGTTTTGGAGGAAAATTAAAGGAAAATATGACCGAAATCGACGGCCAACTGCAAGCAATGAGCGGACTTTACGATTTTCACGAGGGAACCTGGGTGTTCAAGCGCAACGGCGTGTATTACCTCACTTATGCCGACAACAAATCGGGAGCCAACCAGTTGCGCTACGCAACGAGCGACAACCCGCTCGGCCCATGGTCGCACAAGGGCGTTTACCTCAATTCCACAACCTGCGACACAAGCCACGGCTCCGTCGTCGAATACAAAGGCCAATGGTGGGCTTTCTACCACATTGCCGACCTTTCGGGAATGGGAAATCTGCGCTCGGTTTGCGTCGATTCCCTGTTTTTTAACGAAAACGGAACGATAAAAACCGTCGTCCAGACAAAAGACCAGGGGAAACCCTATCAGGACGTTACCCGCACCGCGCCCGGAACCATCGAAGCCGAAGATTACAACGCAGGCGGCAAAGGAATCGCTTACTGGGACAACAGCGATTTGAACACCGGCGGCTATTACCGCCTGACCGAAGGCGTGGATATAAAACGCAATTTCCGCCCGCTGTTTTACTACGTTACGGAAACCGCGCAGGGCGAATATATCAACTACACTTTCGAGGCGCTCGAAGAAGGCGATTACAATATTGATTTCGTGATTGCATCCGCCAAAGAGGGCGAAACGGTGAAGTTTTACCTCGAATTTGATTACAAAATTACCTCAAATCCTTACCGCTACGATGCAACTTATTCTCCGGCAACCGATTTGGGCATAGTTACCGTTCCAAATATTCATCTGACAAAAGGCCGGCACACAATGACTTTCCGTCCGCAAGGAAACCTGTTTTTCGACAGTTTCACATTCAACAAGGTCAATACCGCTGTCAATCAGGCCTCGACGGATAAGAAATTCCGCGTTTATCCCAGCATTTCCGACGGTATTTTCACTGTCGAAGCCCCGCAGCCGGGACAACTTAAAGTCTGCTCCATCAGCGGAAAAACGGCATTTCAAGCCAAAAAAACGGGCTTAAAACAGGAAATCAACCTGTCCCGCCTCGATTCGGGAGTTTACATTCTTACGCTCAATACCGATAAACAAATGTATATCAGCAAGTTAATAAAAAGATAACAAATTTGCGCATTTTCTTGTTTTTCCCAATAATTTGAGTAATTTTGCACTGAATTTTTAATACATTAATCCGATGAAAATTGCTGTTATTGGTTGCGGAAATATGGGTGGCGCCATTGTCCGTGGCTTGGTAAAAGGCAGCGTCTTTAAGGCCGAAGATATTCAGGCTCACGACGTTAACGTCGCTGTTTTAGACGCTTTGAAACAGGAAATTCCGGGAATCAGCGCCGAACTCAATTCCTTTGAAAACATTGCGCAACCCGATATTATCCTGCTTGCAGTGAAGCCCTGGTTGGTTGACGACGTCATCGACCGGATAAAGTTCAAATTAGACTACGAGCGGCAAATTTTCGTGTCCATTGCCGCCGGAATTTCGCTCGCTCAACTTTCCGGTTTTCTGCAAAAACCTGCGCAGGAGCCTTCTGTGCCGACTTTATTTAGAATCATTCCAAATACCGCAATCGCAATACGCAAAAGCGTGAACCTGATTGCCACCGAAAATGCGAGCGGCGAGCAAACTGCGTTGATTACGAAAATTTTCAACGAACTCGGAACCGCCGTCCTGCTCGACGAGGACAAACTGACGGCCGGTACTGCGCTCACTTCCTGCGGAATAGCCTATCTGTTCCGCTATGTGCGGGCGGCTACGCTTGCCGGCGCAGAAATGGGATTTTATCCGAAGCAGGCGCAGGATTTGACGATAAACACAATGCTCGGAGCGGCCGAACTGCTGAAAGCCAATGGCGAAAATCCTGAAACAGAGATAGATAAAGTAACAACTCCCGGAGGCATAACCATCCGCGGGCTGAACGAACTCGAAGCAAACGGCTTTTCGGCAGCCATCGTTAAGGCTCTTAAAGCCAGCAAGTTTTAGTGAGCAATAAACGCCCGCATCTCACGACGCAGGCGCTCGAAAAACAATCTTTTTGGTAATCCCTTAAAAAAAACTAATAAAACATTTATTTGTAAAAATAAATAATCGGTAAAATCCAATACACCAAACGCTCGTATAACTACTAACTAATAACTATTAACTACTAACTATTCGCGGGAGTTATTAACCAGCGTCCCCCGGATATTGGGATTTGCAATAAGTTTTCCCGAATTGACCTTAACCGATTGCTCGCTGTAAAGCGCGGTAATCTCGTTGTTTGATGCGTCGAAACAATGCACTTCTATCGTATAAGTATTTCTGTGCCGGTAAGTATGCGAAACGTCGTAAATGCTGTTTACCAAAGGCGAATTTACCGTAGTATCCGGCGTGCCGTCGCCCCAGTGGATAACGACTTTCGAGAAATCGTCGCCCCCTTCGCCGCCCGAAATGCTTAATTTGAAATCCGTATCTTTGCCCACGCAAACCGGAATATGGGGAGGCGGCTGCCGCAAGGCAACATTAAAGTAAAAACCGGTAGAGGACGGAAGCCCCCAGCCGCCGCTCCCTACCGTCGAATACGTAAGAATATTTTCAAGTTTGTAGATTTTCAGATTTGTGGGGTCGTCGTCCGGGTCGGGGATTACGAAAAGCCCTTTCCCGAAAGCGTCGGCTATGTAAATGCGGTTGCCCGGCCCCCGCCCTACGGCTCCGAAATGGTTGTTTGTTCCGTCCTGAACCGCGGTTGACGAAGAGGGCGAAACAAGCGTTTTCAGCGGAGCGACGGAGGTCGGCGTTGCAGCCGCCATCAATGCGTTGAAATCGTAAACGTTGAGCGTGGATTCGCCCGAGGCGCCTTCCGAACCGTTGATAATTGTTGTATAAACGTACTGTCCGCTGGAACTGAAAGCCGCTCCGTAAAGGGCGCGGGTGGCAATCGATGTGTCGCCGTTTTCGCGGATTTTCACTTGGCTGAATGTTCCCGTTGCAGGGTCGAATGTCCCAAAAGCATAAAATGCCGAATTGCCCGAAGGCGGACTCCAAGAATTGTACCAGAAAGCCGTACCTGACTTATTAAAAGCCAGATAGCCCGTCATATACTGCCCTGCAATCTTGTTCAGGGCAACCGTTGAGGCGCTCCGTGCAACCGTATGCACGCTGTCTTTATCGACCAACCACACGTTGAGCCATGTATTTGCCGAAGTGCGCCCGACGGCTATTATCCAGAAATCGCTTTTGTTGGAATGTCTTACCGCCGTAACCGATTCGCCGAGATGCCCCGACTGGCCGGTAAACAAGATGTCTTTTCTACTATCGACTACATCGCCGAGTCCACCGTCGAGGCTCATATCAATAATAGAATACGCCATTTTATTGGACTGCTCAATACCCAGAGTTACAGCGATATACTGTCCGCCGTGTCCGGGACGCGGGATGATTATTCCCGATTGAGTGGATGAAGCATTGCCGGTCAATCCCGTTCCGTTGGGCATAACCTGATGATTGCTGTTCCAGATTGTCCGCCCGTCGGAATAAAAGAGCAAATCGCCGTCGTCGGACGATACGCTGAAACAGCCTTCCTGCGTATTTATCGCCGCTTCAAAAGAGGTCGGAACATCAGAAAGCGTAATATCGCCCCCCGAAATGCCGAAAATATCGACAGCCGGATACGATTGTGTCGTATTCCACGTCAAACCCGCGTAGTTGCCGAAAGTCCAGTTGTAATTTTCTTTCTGGGCAACAGCCGAAATGCAGGCAGGCAGCAAAATTGCTAAAACAAGAAAACGCTTCATCGTTTCGGAATTGCAATAATGTTAATGTACGAAGTCGGCTCCGGGTCGGCGCTCAAAACCTCATATTTCAACATTCCCTCGGCGCTGATGCTTATTACATCAATAATGGCTTCGTCGTAACTGATTACAACCCAGTCGAGTTCGTCGGCGGCATACATCCCCGGAACCTTTGTCAGCGCGGGATTGCTGCTCACGAAAGGGCCTGCTCCCAAAGTCTTGTCGAACTGATGGACATAAACATCCTTATAAACATCGAGGCTGTCGATGCCGAGTACGCTCACATCGAGATTGAATGAAGGCAAATAGAAAAACGAGTCGTCGGTAACGAAACGCCGCCACACGTCTTTCGCCGCGTCGAAATAATAATATCCGGGCGATGTAACGTTAATCGTTTTCCCTGCCGGCGTCGAAGCGGCTTCGGTTACATAAACTATCGCCGAATTTTGGTCGTCGCCGTAAGCGTCGTTTTTTGCGGCAAGCAAGTCGCCGGTAATCCTCGGCATAATTACTCCGTCGGAAACTGTCGCTTCTGTCGCTTTTCCTACCACTTCGAGCGTGGATTTCGGCGACGTCATCGCCCCGATTGTAACTTGCGAAATAACGCTCGCAGCGTTAAACACTGCGAGCGCGGCGGTCAAAAAGATGTACCTCTTCATTTTCATCATTGAAAAAACTTTTTTAAAAATATATAATTATGAACAAAAAAATTACTCACAGATACCACTGTATCTATATAACAAATCTGGGCGAAAAAAGTTCACGAAAAATGCCAAAACTTTTTTCAGAAAATGACAGAAGTTTTTAAAAGTGCGGATTTTATCAATGTTTTGTCATATTAAAAAAATTTTGCAGAGGCGAAAAAAATATAGTATTTTTGCACAAAAATCGAAATTGATAATAAAAAATGAACTACGAAGAAACGATACAGTATCTCTACGATTTTGCGCCGATGTTTCAGCAAGTCGGTACTGCCGGATACAAAGAAGGTATGGAAAATTCCTTCCTGCTCGACGAGCATTTCGGGCGGCCGCACCGCAAATACGCTACTGTTCACGTGGCCGGAACCAACGGCAAAGGCTCGGTTTCGCACCTTTTAGCCTCCATCTTAATGGAAGCGGGCTGCCGCGTGGGGCTTTACACCTCGCCTCACCTGCTCGATTTTCGCGAAAGAATCCGCATTAACGGCCAACCTATTGAAAAAGAATATGTTATAAATTTCGTTGAAAAAGAACGCGCGTTTTTCGAGCCGCTTCATCCTTCGTTTTTTGAACTTACCACAAGCCTTGCATTCAAATATTTTGCCGATAAAGAGGTCGATATTGCGGTAATTGAGGTCGGCCTCGGCGGACGGCTCGACTGTACCAACGTCATAACTCCGCTTTTGAGCATTATCACAAATATCAGTTTCGACCACGTGAACCTGCTTGGGAACACGCTAACAGCCATTGCGAGCGAAAAAGCCGGAATCATCAAGCCCGGAATCCCCGTCGTCGTCGGCGAGGCGGAGGGCGAGGTAAAAGAATATTTTTCCGGGTTGCAGGAAAAAATAGAATTTCCGGGTTGCTTAATCTTTGCCGACGAGCAGGATATAATAAAGTCGTCCCGCCTCTTGCCGTCCGGCTTTTGGGAGTTTGAAACCAAAAAATACCCTCATCTTGTCTGCGAACTCGGCGGTTTTGCGCAGGAAAAAAATGCCGCAACTACGCTTTGCGCATTGGATGCGCTCCCGGTTCCGCCCGTCCCGAAAGAAGCGGTTTACAACGGCTTCCGCCGCGTGATAGAAAATACCGGCCTTATGGGACGCTGGCAAATAGTCGGCCAAAATCCGAAAATTGTCCTCGACACCGGCCACAATATCGGCGGAATCGCTTATACGGCGCGGCAATTGGCGCAGGAAAAATACAGGCGTCTGCATATAGTTTTCGGAATGGTAAAAGACAAGGATATTTCGGCTGTTTTAGCCTTGCTGCCCCGAAATGCGCAGTACTACTTCACGCAGGCTGCAATTCCCAGAGCCTTAAATTCCAAGGACTTACAGACGCAAGCTGCCGCGTTCGGGCTGAAAGGCGAAATATTCGCCTCCGTCGCCACCGCATTTTCGGCCGCCAAACAGTCCGCCGCGGCAGACGATTTCATTTTTGTAGGCGGCAGCACCTTTGTTGTGACAGAAGTATTGGAAAAATTGCAATCTTTGTAATAATTTTGTATCTTTGCACCCACAAAAACAACAAAATGAATACTCTACGAGACAAAAGGGGAACGCGATGGGCGGTATTGATGCTGATTTCCTTTACAATGATGGCCGCCTATTTTTTCTACGACGCGATGGCGCCCCTCAAAGAAATGCTCGAAAAAGAGCAGGGCTGGACAAGCACCGACTACGGCCTGTTTACAAGTTCTTACAGTTGGTTCAACGTATTCCTGCTGATGCTTTTCTTCGGCGGAATACTGCTCGACCGCAAGGGAATCCGCTTCACCGGCCGCTTGGCGACAATATTGATGGTTGCCGGAGCCTTGATAAAATACGCCGCCCTTTCAGGGCTTTTCCCTACCGAAGGCTCGCTGTTCGGAATCAAACTGCAAGTGCTTTACGCCTCGCTCGGATTCGCGGTTTACGGCGTGGGAGCCGAAGTTATGGGCGTAGTAGTCAGCCGCGCGATAATCAAATGGTTCAAGGGCTACGAACTTGCGCTCGCAATGGGGCTTCAACTGTCCATCGCCCGCTTGGGAACAAGCATCGCCTTCCTTACAGCCAATCCATTGGCCTCGTATTTCGGCAATGTCCCAAATTTAGTAATGTTTGGAGTTATCCTGCTGATAATAGGAGCATTAGCCTTCCTGATTTACACAGTAAAATATGACAAAAAACTTGATTCGCAAACGGGAATTATCGACTATTCCTCGCCCGAAGACCAGTTCAAACTCGCCGACGTGAAAGCGATTGTTACAAATTACGGCTTTTGGCTGGTTGCAATTCTCTGTATCCTGTTCTATTCCTGCGTTTTTCCATTTCTGAAATACGCTCCCGACCTGATGACCAACAAATTCGGCGTGGATAGCGAATGGTCGGGACTGATACCCTCGATTCTGCCGGTCGGAACAATCATCCTAACTCCTTTATTCGGAACTATTTACGACAAAAAAGGCAAGGGAGCGACAATAATGATTATCGGCTCGCTGATGATGGTCGGGATTCACGCCCTGTTTTCCGTTCCATTCCTGAACAACTGGATTTTTGCGGCTTTCCTGACAGTTTTGCTTGGAATCTCATTTTCGCTCGTTCCCTCGGCGATGTGGCCCTCTATTAATAAAATCATACCCGAAAAGCAGTTAGGAACAGCATTTGCGCTTATTTTCTGGGTTCAAAACATCGGCCTGATGAGCGTACCTCTGCTCATCGGATACGTGCTTGACCGCTGGTGCAAAACAACAGGCGCCGACGGCTCAATCTCATACGATTACACGCTGCCGATGCTGATTTTCACGTCTTTTGCCGTCCTGTCCGTGATTTTTGCATTCCTGCTGAAACGCGAAGACCGGCGCAAAGGCTACGGATTGGAAAAGGCCAACGAGGAAAAATGAAAAATTTTTCGTACCTTTGCACCCTAAATACCGAAAATTTATGAACGAAATAAGAACCAGATTTGCGCCGAGTCCTACGGGATTTATGCACATAGGCAACTTGCGCACAGCGCTTTACGCTTACCTCTTCGCTAAAAAAAATAACGGAAAATTCATACTCCGAATCGAAGATACCGACCGCGAACGACTGATAGAAAACGCCGTCGATACAATCTACAACACGCTGAAACTCGCCGGATTGCAACACGACGAAGGCCCCGACAACGGCGGCGACTGCGGCCCCTACATCCAGAGCGAACGGAAAGCAATTTACGCCGAATACGCCAAAAAACTGATTGACAGCGGCGACGCTTACTATTGCTTCTGCACCAAAGAACGCCTCGAAAGCCTGACCGACGAATCGGGAAACCGCCGCTACGACAAGCATTGCCTGCATCTCTCGAAAGCGGAAATAGAAGAAAAACTCGCTTCGGGAGTCCCTTACGTCATCCGCCAAAACGTTCCGACAGAAGGCGTTAGCGCTTACAACGACCTCGTTTTCGGCGAAATTTCGGTGGAAAACCGCGAACTTCACGACAACGTCCTCATAAAGTCCGACGGATACCCGACCTACAACTTTGCAAACGTAGTGGACGACCATCTGATGCGTATTTCGCACGTCATACGCGGTATGGAATATTTGAGCAGCACGCCGAATTACAACCTGCTTTACAGGGCTTTCGGCTGGGAAATCCCGCAATACATTCATCTGCCGCACATTATGCGCGACAAGCAGCACAAACTCTCGAAACGCTACGGCGACGCCAATTTTGAGGATTTTCTCGAAAAAGGCTTCCTGCCCGAAGCAATCATCAACTACGTCGCCCTGCTCGGCTGGAATCCGAAAAACGACCGCGAAAAATTTACGCTTACCGAACTCGCCGAGGCTTTCGACGTAGCAGGTATTTCCAAATCGGCAGCGGTTTTCGACGAAGTTAAATTGCGCTGGCTGAACTCGCAATATATCCAGGAAATGCCGACTGAGGAATTTCAAAAACACGCCCTACCCTATTTTGAAAATCTGCCTGCAAATATAGATAAAGAACTGTTAATCAAACTTTTGCAGCCAAGAATTTCCGTTTTTTCGGATATTCCCGAAAAATTGGCGTTCATAACCGCTTTCGAGGATTACGACATTAATTTGTTGGAAGACAAAAACTCGAAAACTACTTTGGAATTGGCCAAAACGGTGTTGCCGGAAGTTATTGCGCTGTCGGAAAACGCTGCCGTATGGGAAAACGACGCGCTTTTCGAGGCTTATAATGCTCTGACAGAGAAACTTGGCGTTAAGCGGAAACAACTTCTCTGGTTAGTCCGCATCGCGCTGACCGGTCAGGCCTCAACGCCCTGCGGAGCGACCGAAGCCTGCGTTTTGCTGGGCAAGGACGAGGCGCTTCGGAGGCTGAAATACAGTCTGCAACGCATTTCGTAAACTGCGCTATTTAAGCGTTTCCATCAGTTTTTTTACGGCCTGTTCGGGTTGATTTTCTTCTTTCAGCAGGCTGATGAAACGGCTGCCGATGATTGCTCCCGAAGCGTTGGCAAAAGCGGCGTCGAGCGTTGCACGATTCGATATTCCGAAGCCAATCAGTCGGGGATTTTTCAGTTTCATTGCATTTATCCGGCGGAAATAAGCCTGTTTCTGTTCGTCGAAACTTTTTTGCGCTCCCGTGGTCGAAGCAGAGGAAACCATATAGATAAAACCCTCTGTATGAGCGTCTATCAGACGGATTCGTTCTTCGGAAGTTTCCGGCGTAATCAGCATTATTATTTTTAATCCGCAACGGTCGGCTATCGGCTTGTAATTTTCCAAATATTCGTTGAAAGGCAAATCGGGAATTATCAGCCCCGAAACCCCGCAACGGACGCAATCCTGCGCAAATTTCCCGAAACCGCACTGCATTATCGGGTTCACATAGCCCATCATTATCAGCGGGATTTTCACTTCGGGCGCAATTTCTTCCAACTGCCGGAATAAAAGTTTGAGATTCATACCGTTACGCAAGGCTATCGTGCTGCTTTCCTGAATAACGGGGCCGTCGGCCATAGGGTCGGAAAACGGGATTCCAACCTCAATCAAATCAACTCCGGCGCTTTGTAAAGCCTTGATTATCCGCCCTGTATCGTCAAGAGCGGGAAATCCTGCCGTAAAATAAATCGACAGGATATTGCTCTTTTTCCGCTCAAAAAGTTCGCTTATTCTGTTCATTTTTTATTTTTGTATTGCTCCGCAAAATGCGCCAAACGCTCGTCGAGCAGCGCATATTGGTTGTCTTTTATAAACGAAACGCAGGCCCGCAAGCCTTCCTGATTGCTGCCGGTAGTGGAAAGCGAAATTGCGGTAACTCCGTATGGAATCAGCGATTTAATCAACTGTCCGCCAGTCATTCCGGGATAGCGGATTGTGAAATAAAATCCGTCGCCGATTGGTTCGCCGAGGTCGGTATCGTAAACAATCTCGAAGCCGTGTTTCAGGAAAATATCTTTGATTTTCCGCGCTCGGCGGGCATATTCCGCCACTTCGCCGAGAAAATTGTACTCGCCGTCGGCAGCCGCCTTGAACATAGCCGCCAAAGCATATTGAGCCGAATGGCTGACTCCGGTCGAGGCGGCATATAAAACCCTGTGAATGAAGACGCTGCCGAATGTTCCGCCTCCGTATTTTGCAGTCAAACCCTCAAATTCGCGCTTGCGCAAAGCGTCAGAAATCGCAACAACAGCAATCCTCTGTCCGGCGTAACTGAACGCCTTTGAGCCGGAAATCAGGAGCGCATAATTGTCGGTATATTTTCCCACGCTGGCCTGAAACGGCGGCTCGAAAGGACGGCTCAAATCCTTGCGGAAATCCATCGCAAAATACGCAAGGTCTTCAAAAACAATGGTATCGTATTTCGTAGCAAGTTCGCCAATCGTCCGCAATTCCTCGTCTTTCAGGCAAATCCAGGCCGGATTGTTGGGATTGGAATAGATTATGCAGGCGATATTTCCGCGTTTCAGATACGATTCAAGTTTGTCTTTCAGCCTGTCGCCGCGAAAATCATAAACGTCGAAAGTTTCGTATTTTATGCCGAGAACGTGAGCCTGCTGTTTCTGAACCGGAAATCCCGGGTCGATGAACAGAATCGTGTCTTTCCCGCTCCGGCACTGGCTTGCAACGATGAACGAGCAAAACGAGCCTTCCATCGAGCCGACTACCGGCACACAGCCTTCGGGTGCAATATCGAGGTCAATAAACGCTTTTATGAAACGCGAAGTTGCGGTTTTCAGAGCCGGAATGCCGTCTATCGGCGGATAAATTGAGGCGACGCCGCGGCGCAGGGCTTCAATTTCGGCTTCAACGCCCACTTGCGAGGGAGGCAACCCCGGCACGCCCATTTCCATACGGACAAATTCGAGGCCGGTCTGCGCCTCAACTTTGTCGGCTATCGCCACCACTTCGCGAATCGTAGCCTTTTCCAAATCGCTGATATGCAATTCTTTAACTGCCTTGTTTATAATATCTTGACTGACAGGGTAATTCATATTTTAAATATTTTTAATAACCGTACCTTTTATTATTTTCCCAAATTTCGCCGAGGCGAATAAGGAAATTTTTCCTCCGCTGCGGCCGCTCGTCATCGACGTCTTCAAAGTTCATCAGGTCGTTGGAGCCGGACTTAATCATCCGGTAAATAACGCCCCAGTCGGGCAATCCGCCGATGTTTTTGTCGTCGATATACAGGTCGGCGTTGATTTTCCGCGGCTGCTCGCCCTCCGTTTCTTCGGGATAATTGGAATTTACGGCATAAAATTCCAGTCCGTTTTTGGCACAAAAATCAACCGCCTCTTTCAGCAGGTCGCCTTCGCGAACCGACCACAGAATCAACAAATGGTGTTCTTCCTGCTGTAATTTTTTCAGCACCTCGAAAGCAAACGGAACCGGTTTTCCGATGTTCGGATATTCGTGCTGAACAATTGTTCCGTCAAAATCTACTGCAATAATCATAAATAATTAAAAGATAAAATGTTACAATTTGAGTGTATCGCTAAATTTGGTGCGGTTCAAAATCGACCGTCCCAAGGTTATTTCGTCCGCGTATTCTATCTCGTCGCCGATTGCCACGCCCCGCGCCAAAATGCTTAATTTGACGTCGATGTCCTGCAATTTGCGGTAGATGTAAAAATTCGTCGTATCGCCTTCCATAGTTGTGCTTAATGCAAGGATTATTTCCTTGACCTTGCCCGATTTAGCCCTTTCCACGAGGTCGGCGATTTGCAGGTCGCCGGGGCCTATGCCGTCCATCGGCGAGATTATTCCGCCGAGAATATGGTACAAACCCCGGTATTGACCGGTATTTTCGATAGCCATTACCTCGCGGATGTTCTCTACCACGCAGACTAATGATTCGTCGCGACGGGGGTCGCTGCAAATTTCGCAAACTTCCTCGTCGCAAATATTGTGGCAAACGCGGCAATAATGAACCTGTTCGCGCAGTTCAACTACCGCCCGTCCGAAATTTTGCACGTCTTCGACAGTCCGCTTTAATGAATGTAAAGCCAGCCGCAGTGCGGTTTTCCTCCCTATTCCCGGCAATTTGGAATACTCGTTAACGGCATTTTCCAGCAGGGCGGAAGGGTATTTTTGTGTCATCCTGTCTTCTTTTTTTGCGCAAAAATAATAATAAAATCGGGAATAAACGAATATCAGAGCGAAAAAATAAGATATTCTGTTTGTCAATTAAAAAAATTTGATTACCTTTGCACCTCGAAACCGGAAAACAACTCACCGGAAAGATGCCGGAGTGGTCGATCGGGCCGCACTCGAAATGCGGTGAACGGGTAACTGTTCCGGGGGTTCGAATCCCTCTCTTTCCGCAAAAAAGGCTGTCTTGAAATCAAGACAGCCTTTTTTCTGTTTTTAGCCCATTTTTACCGGTACTCATCCCAACTCTTAACGGGAATTTTTTCCAAGTCTATCTCGCAAAACGCCTGAATAAAGGCTGACGCAAGACGGGCATTGGTAAACAGCGGCACGTTGAAGTCTATCGCCCCGCGACGAATGCGGTATCCGTTTGAAATCTCGCCCTCGGTCAGATTCTTCGGAATGTTGATTACAAGGTCGAT
>JAISUN010000048.1 GCA_031272085.1 Dysgonamonadaceae bacterium
AGGCAAACGAGTTGGGCATTTACGATATGAGCGGCAATGTTTGGGAATGGTGCAGCGATTGGTATGGTTCTTATAGTAGCGGTTCGCAGACCAATCCGCGTGGCGCTTCTACCGGCTCTTACCGCGTTCTCCGTGGCGGTAGTTGGTACATCAATGCGAGGAACGTGCGTGTCTCGAATCGTGACTACAACAGTCCCGAGTACAGGGGCTTCAACTACGGTTTCCGCTTGGCTCTCAGTTCAAATTGAATCTGTCGGGGAGGTTTTAAGAATTTCAAAATATAACAAACAATCATTTATGCAAAAACTATTAAACAAAAAGCCGATAGCGGCTGATAATGCGGTCGATTTGCGGGCTTCGATTATTGAAGCGGTAAAAACCCGCATGAAACCCTTAGCGTTTTCCGAATCATTGAGCGACAGTTTCACGCTGTGGATTGCCGACGAAGCCGACCTGTTGCAGGTTGAGGCGCGAAAACCGGCTTTTGTGTCGGCGCTGAAAACCGCCTTAGACAATGCCGACCTGACGGCAGTAGCCGAGAATCTTTCGGTCAATGTAGCCCCGCTGCCCGCCGGAGTGAAGTGCGACAAACTTGCCGACGGCGTCTATCTGCAAATAATATCGCCGGAGAAAACAATAATCAGCCATAAAGCCCGCATAAGGATAGTAAACGCAACGGGAAACGGCTCGCTTGTTGATAACTGCGAGAAAATAACGCTCGACAGCAGCAAAAAAAAGATTTACCGAATAGGCCGAGGCAAAACTCCGACTATGGATAAGGGCTATCGCGAAAACGACATTGCAGTCAGCGACGACAAGAAATCGCCGGAATATGATCGCAATAAATACGTAAGCCGCAAACATGCCGACATAGTTTTCGACGAAAAACGGGGTTTTTGCCTGAAAGTGCATCCGGGAGGCAGCAGGCTTTCGGGTGGCAGAACACAGATTTTCAGGGATGAAGAAGAAATTGAGGTTTGTAATCTCAACGAATTGACGCCCCTGAAAAGCGGCGATGTGATTGTGTTGGCAAAAAATGTTAAGTTAAAATTTGAAGTTTTATCATAAAACAACAGGAAAAATCATGGATATTTTCGATAAAATAAAAAAAGCGTTTCTGTCCGACAGCATTATCGACAGTAAGCAGTCGGGACAACTGAACAACCGCGTCCTTTATAAAGAGTTGTTAGACCATTTCGAGGCGTATATCAGGTCGGAATCGGTGGGCCGACGGATGATTTACCCTATGGCGTTCGACGTGATGTTAAGCGAAAACGACTACATTTCCCGCAAAGACGCCCTGAAACTTGTGTTGCCCGAAGTTGTGGACGGATTTTACGAAATCGTACGGAAATATGCGGACAGATACCCCAATTTTGTGGCGCCTGCAAACTATTTCTTCTTCCAGTTTGCAAAAGACAGGGAGCAAAAAATCGAGCCGGGGAAAATGGTTGTTGCCGCTACTTTGCATACGCTCGATTTTTCGCAAATCACGAGCAGTTCCGAAATCAATGTCCATGTTTCTGTCAAACCGGTTAATTCTGATGTTGACAGCCTGAAAAATATCAATAAAGATATTCTTGTCGGCTTCGACCGCCTTGACGAAGGCGTTTTCAAGTTCGACGTCAAACCCGAACTGAAATCGAATCCATCGAATTCGTCCCATCAATCGCCTTCCCCGAACAGCGAGATAGCCGATTTTTCCTATTCCCTGCAAGGCGCGACAGAGCATATCAGAATAAAGGCGCATAAAGTTGAGTTTTCGGGACAGCGCGACACCCGCAAACTCGGAAATATAGCGATAATCAAGAGCGACAATGTAGATATTCCTCATTTCACTGTTCTCTATTCGCCGCAAGACAACAGTTTTCAACTTGCCGCCTTTGGCAAAACCCGCCTGAATCAGGTTCCTGTCCCGCTCAGCACGGGTGCAAACCTTATATGGACTCCCTTGCCCAACAATTCCACAATATTGTTGAATGACTATATTCAGTTGAAATTCAAAAAATTATCTTAAAAACTGCCAAGCCGATGAAAGAATATAATAAAAAAACAGAATATTCGGGACAGACCAATAAGGGAAAAGTCCGCACCGAGAACGAAGACGCTTTCGCCGTCCAGACCGTTTGGGATAAAAATCATATTTTAGCCGTCGTAATTGATGGCGTCGGAGGCTACAAGGGCGGCAAAGTGGCGGCCGGAATTGCGCAGAAAGTTATACCCGATTATCTGAAACGATACCCTAATGGCGAGCGGCTTGAACTGCTGAAACAGGCTGTAACGGAAGCGAATAACCGTATTTTTGAAGAGGCCTGCAAAGAACCCGATTTGTCTAATATGTGCTGCGTATTGACTGCTGTAATCGTCGAAATCGAGAAAAAGCAAATCAATATGGTGCATATTGGCGATACTCGGCTGTATCAGTATCACAACTGGGTTTTGCAAAAACTCTCGCACGACCATTCGCTTGTCGGATACCGCGAAGAGATAGGCGACCTTACCGAAGAACAGGCAATGAATCATCCGCAGCGCAACGTGATTGGGCGCGACGTAGGTTCGTCGCGCCACGAAACGGATGACAAAGACTTTATCGAAGCCGCAGTTTTTCCGTTGTTGCCAAATTCCATGCTGATGCTCTGTTCCGACGGGCTTTGCGATATGCTGAAATCGGACGAAATGGCGCAAATATTGCAGCAAAACATCTCGGTTTATCGAAAAATAAACGCCTTGATTTCGCTTGCTAACGAGAAAGGCGGCAAAGACAATATAACCGTCGCGCTGGTGGATTACCGCAGCGACGAGCCTCAACAGGTTGAAGAACAGGAATCTGACTTACAAGAAGATGCGAATCCGACCGAAGAAACAAAAACTGCTGAAACAGCAGGGTCGAATGGAATAAAACTGTGGATTGTCGCCTGTCTGCTTGCCGCCGCGCTGATAATCGGCTTGGCGGGAGGCTGGTTTGGCCGCGGGCTGACAAGGCCTGCCGAGGTCGCAACCGACAGCGTGAAGGTTGCAACGGATACTCTTCCATCTATTGACTCTATAAAAAACATAACAACAGATGAAATATTTTAGAATTACCGAATTTAAGTGGATGCTGGCTGTTACGGCAGTCTGCGTTTTGGGTTTTATTTCGCTTAACCGCAACGTGAACCGGCAACTCAAATCCGTTGATTACGACAGCGCCGACTATAACGCCGTCAATCTGTCGAAAAACTTTGATACCGACCGGCTTGCGCAACTGCTTCTTGTAAACGCTTACGTACAGGATACGCAGGACGCCCAACTTATTGCACGCCATATTTCCGAAAAATTGAAAGCGGGCAAAACATTGCCCAATCTCGGCTCGCTCAACAAGTCGCACTTTCTCTTGCCTGCGGCTATGGTCGACAGTCTGGGCGGTTCGGGGCTGAAATTGCGCGCCGAAACCTCGCGTCGAAATATTGGCGTCGATTCCGTTTTTCTCACTATGGACAGGGAAAATTTGGGCAACGTTGCGGATTGCGGAAATGGCGACAGCCAAATAACAGCAACAGTAACCGACCGCGACAAAAATCCGGTCGAAAATGTGGCAGTTCGCCTGACCGAGCATTATTACGGATTCAACAATATCGACGAGTCGGGACAAGTGATTGATTCGACAATTGTTGCAAAAGACAGCATACTTGCCTACGCAGTTACCGACAACAAAGGCGTCGCTCTTTTTCGCGGCTTGAACGGACAGGCGTATTACAGCGTAATTCCAATAAGAGCGGGTTTTGAGTACGGCGTTCCGAAAGGAACTCGCAAAGGCAGTTTGGCAAACAGCGCTTCCAATTATTCATTTTTACAGCGCGAACATAACATCCGCCTTTTCGACCCGCAAACCTATAAAAACATTAAGGAAGACGCCGCGCTTACGGTGCGCACACCCGCCGATTACCGGCACGATTTGACTTCATATCTCGTTTGGTTGCTGATTGTATGGTGGGCGTTGCATTTCTTGCTTACCGTCCGCAAAAAAGAAGTTGACCAACTTCTTGCGCCGACGCTGATGGCTCTGACAGGTCTATGCTATATGATTATGAACTCAATACATAATCCGCTGACGGATACTATGTTGGGCAACGATATAGCAATAGGGATTATTATCGGCATTGCGCTGATTTACATTGCGTCGGAATTTGATTTTGTGAAGTTTTATAACAACAATTACAAATTTTCGTTTGATTTATCTAAAAAATTGCCTAAAGGCAGTTTGTATCTTATTGGCGCATTAGTGCTGACCTTTGCGCTTATGATTTGTGGCACAGGGCCGGAAGGCAGCGGCGTGAAGGTAAATCTGTTTTTCTTTCAGCCGTCTGAAATATCCAAATATCTGATAATAGTGTTCTTAGCCGCATTTTTTGCCGCCAATGCGGAAAAAATAAAAACTTATTCCGATACCTTGAAACTCCATTCACTTTGGTATCAGTTTAAGACGATCATTCCCATAGTAATATCCCTTCTACTCCTGCTTGGAATCTATCTTGTGTTAGGCGATATGGGTCCGGCGCTTGTGCTTGCAATCACATTTATTTTGATATATTCGATGGCTCGGCGCGATTTGCCGCAAATGCTTCTGGGGCTTGCTACGTTTGTCGTACTTTTATGGCTTGGAACCAAACTCCATGCCGGACTTGCATTTTTTGCGCTGTGGCTGTTTTTATGGCTTGCCTACGGATATTTGCGCAAGAAGCAGGTTTTTGAAAGCGCTCTTTTCATCAATCTGGTAATAGTTATGTTTGTCTTTGGCCCCGACCTGCTGAATGTAGTGGGAATGGACAGCGCAGCAGAACGTTTCGAAGAACGAAATGAGATGTGGAGCAATCCTTGGGAAAACGAACTGCCCGGACGCGGCGACCAGGTGGCGCAGGGACTTTGGGGAATCGCTACCGGCGGCTTTTTCGGGCAGGGTTTGGGCGAAGGCAATCCCAACTTTGTACCCGCTTTCCACACCGATATGATATTCACAAGCGTAGGCGAAGAACTGGGCTGGCTTGGATTGTTGGCGATAATCGCCTGTCTTGCAATACTTTTGCGTCGCAGCCTGCTCATCGGTCGAAAAACAGGACAGCCGTTTGCGTTCTATCTCGCGGCAGGGATAGCCATCGTTACGGGCGTACAGTTTTTAATAATCACTTGCGGCAGTACAGGCCTGATACCGCTCACAGGTATTGCCGTCCCGTTTTTAAGTCACGGAATGACGAGTATGATTATCAATTTAGCCGCTTTTGGCGTAGTTTTGTCGCTCTCGAAACGCAAGGCGACAGACCGGCAAAAAGAGGATATTAAAAAGTACGATGATGTGGTCGCTGTCGGCGGCATTTCATATATGCTCGCGTCGCTTCTTCTTTTGGGAACGTTGTTTTATTATCAGGTATTGGCGCGTAATTCCGTGCTTATACGCCCCGCTTATGTCAGCACCGCGCAGGGCGAGCGGATAGCCGAATACAATCCGCGTATCAACCTGTTAATCAAGAAAATGTATGCCGGAAATATTTACGACAGAAATGGACTTGTTTTAGCGACAAACGAGAAAAATTTGATAAAAACACAGGATTACACCAACGCAGGAGTTGATGGCGCAACCTTGGCCGAATCTATGAGAAAACGCACACAGCGCTATTATCCTTTCGGCAACCATCTGTTCTTTATGACGGGCGACTATAACACAAAAACTCTCTGGAGTTTCCGCGAAAACAATCCGGTCGGATACCTTGCCGAAAGTCAGCATTTAGCGGCTCTGCGCGGCTTCGACAATCTGAAAAGGGACAAAGAAACAGGCGAAATTATCAAGAAAGACTTGGAATCGAAAAAATATCACGAAACGCCCTTCCTGAACGAAACTTCCAAATCTTACACCTACACCGAATACGACTATTCCTGTCTGCTTCCAGGCCTGAAACAGGGTGCGAACGGCTCGTTTGTAAAGCAACACAACGAAAACAGAGCCGACCGCGATATTACGCTGACCGTTGACGCCGCACTGCAAACACGCCTGCAAAACAATATTGTCGAATATGTGGCAAACAGTCAAACCCTCAGGGGATTAGGCAAACTTCGCGTTTCGGTGGTTGCGATAAATGCTCAAAACGGCGATTTGCTCTGCTCGGCCAACTATCCTCTGCCAGATGAACAGACAATTCGCGAAAAAATGAACGTCAGCGGGTTCAAGTTTTATCGCGATAACGAATCGAACTATCGGGCCTGGACCGACTGCGATTTGGGCTTGACATTTCAAACAGCGCCCGGCTCAACGGCCAAAGTTATGTCTGCGCTCGCCGGACTGCAAAAATACGGCGCAGCCGCAAGCCGCATCGACTACCGAATCGACGAACGGGAAGTTATAGAGCCGCCAAAAAATGAACCGAACTTTCAACGCGACGGACACAATACCACAATGCGCGAAGCGATAGTGGAATCGTCGAACTGCTATTTTATCAATTTAGTGAACGACAGAGATTTATACACACAGTTGGACAGCATTTATGAAGCGACAGGCGTTCGTGTCGAAAACACTACGCCCTACTTTTTCAGGCATGAAATGCCGGAAGCCCGACGCACGAAATTCAGATCGGAAATATCAAAAACGCGCCAGCAAGCCTTGAATACCTATAATAACTACATCAGGCGACGCGAGGTAGCGAGAAACAGGGAATCGGCAATGCGCAAAATGAACTGGGCCGAAACGCAATGGGCATGGGGACAGGGAACAATGTCGGCCACGCCGCTTAATATGGCAAAAGTGGCAGGAATCGTCGCCAATAACGGCAATATGGTCGATACCCGCTTTATCCTGCAAGGGAATAAATTTATCGAAACTCCGCGCCAACAGCCCTTTATCCCAATTGTTTCGGCAATTGAGGCGAATATTTTAAGGGATTATATGGTCGAACAGGCAAGAGTGAAAGGAAGATTTTCCAACCCGACAATGGGCGGCAAAACAGGCACTCCCGAAAGAAACTGGTCGTATAAAGTAACGCCATATCGGGCTTACAACAGAACGACGAAACAGTATGAAACGCGAACGACCCGAACAGCAAAACTCAACGACGGCTGGTATATTTTCTTTGTCCGATCAGAAAAACTCAATGCGCCTGTAGCGGTTGCGGTTCGATTGGAACGATTACCGCTCGGTATCGGTTCGCGACAGGCAATGCTGCTGTCGAATTTAGTACTGAATACACTTTTCGACAATGGGTATATGAACTTGAATATTAATTAACTCACAATTATATGGATACGTTTCTTAATGATTACACTTGTTTGCAGGAACTTGGCATAGGCGGTTTCGCCCAGATTTTCAAAGTGCGGCACAACGAATTGGGATACATTCGCGCAATCCGCGTATTGAAAGATACCGTCAAAGACGAAAAAAGCGAGATATACAAAAAGTTTCTCGACGAATGTAGATTGCTTCTTAGGCTTGGCAACGGTTCGCACACAAATATTGTCCACATCTATCAGCCGCGCCTTATCAACAATCGCGCACTGGTGGAAATGGACTACGTGCATGGTTGCGACCTGCACCGATTTATCGAGGAGCAAAACGGTTTGGTCCCGATCGGCGAAATCAAGCGTCTGCTGCGCGAGATTGGCAGCGCTTTAGCCTATTGTCATGTGAATGTGTTTGAATTTTGCATGGACAGGGAACTCGACAATCTGCCGTCAGACCCCGACGACGGGTCGCGCGTTCTTTTGGACGAAGACAAAAAACGCAGCCTGATTGAAAAATACAAAGTCATTCACAATGATATTCATTCGGGAAATATTATGCGCAAGCACGATGGCAGTTATGTCCTGCTCGATTTCGGATTGGCAATACATAAAGACACCATTATCCGCAGCAGCAGACGGGAAGGAGGCGCGCCTGAATACAAAGCCCCCGAAAAATGGGAAAATGAAGCCATAATTACAGAACAATCAGATATTTACAGTTTCGGAATCGTCGCGTATGAAATGCTTGCAGGCAGGGTTCCTTTTCAGTTCAACAAAGAAAAAGATTCCCATATCGCATATTACGAAACGGGCGAAATGCACAAGAAAACGCCGCCTCCCGCTATTGAACCCTTGCGCCGCAAGGCTTTTGAAGAAGCAAATCCGGGAAAAACATACTTTAAAGATTATGACGACGCTCTCGAAGCAATCATTATGAAATGCCTCGAAAAAAATCCACAAGACCGCTTTGCAAACGGAAAAGAACTGTTGGATGCAATAAATTTTATCGCCGATGAAACGCCCGCTCGCGAAGAAAATCAAAGCGAGACCGAAAAACTTATGCGCCTCACTGAAATTGAGCGCCTCGAAAACGAAGTATCGGACTTGAAAGAGCAAATTGAAAAGCAAATCGACAGTCGGCCTGTTCCCTACAGGAAATGGAAAATGATCGGCGCAATCTCATCTTCGGCGGCCATTGCTCTCCTTGCTGCGTTACTATTCTTCAATCCATCGAGAGTAAACGAGGCTGATTTGCAAAGCGAATTGGACGCCGCCACAGCAAAAATCGAAGAGTTAAACAAAAAGATTACGCTCAAAGATGCGAGTATAAAAATTTTACAGGATAAATACGAAAAAGAACGAACAAAAAACAAATAAAAACAGAAATTATGATGAAACTTAAAGCATTTGCCCTCAATGAAATCGGAGGGCGCAGCAATCAGGAAGACTGCATATTCCCGCCAAAAGGGGAATCCGCCGACGACGCCCTGTTTTTCATGGTATGCGACGGTATGGGCGGCCACGAAGACGGCGAAATGGCCAGCCGCTCGGTTTGCGACAGTTTTGCAAACTTTTTGCGACCCTACAAGCCCGACGCCATTACGTCTGAAACGCTTGAAAGGGCCTTGGCTTACGCCTGCGATGAACTCGACAAACAAGACGCAACCCCCGACGACGCAAAAAAACCGGGTACTACACTTACCTTTTTTTGCCTTAACAGCCAAGGCGCTCTGATGGCGCACATTGGCGACAGTCGCATCTATCATTTGCGGCGACAGCCCGACGGAACGGCTCAAATACTATTCCGCACGGAAGACCACTCGCTCGTCAACGATTTGCTTAGGGCAAAGGTTATCACGCCCGAAGAAGCAGAAAATCATCCCGAAAAAAACCTTGTCTCGCGGATAATACAGGCAAAAGCCAAACGGCGCAGTAAACTCGACATCACACAGACCGCCGATGTTCGCCCGGGCGATCTGTTCCTGCTCTGCTCCGACGGCATTCTCGAACAGGTAAAGGACGCAAAACTGTGCGAAACAGTCGCCGCCAATCCCGACGCGAAAGCAATTATCGACGAAATTAAATCGCTTTGCGAAGGCAAATCGAAAGACAATTTTTCGGCCTATCTGCTCGAAGCGTATCAAGAAGGAGAACAGGAACACATGACTTCGCAACAGCCCACGCACAGTAAATGGCTGCCTGTTGCATTTTTCGCCATTTTGCTGGCTTTGGCAGGCGCGGCGTTTTTCCTTCTGACAAAAACTCCGGAAGCGAAAAAAGCGCAGCCGAATAAGGATGTGAAAACGGAAGTCAGGCAGGAAACTCCCGACAGCCTGAAAAACAAAAATAACAATAACGAAAAAACTGATAAAACAGAATAATTATGAGTCAGGAATTGCAAAACGGTTACATTTTGAGAGGCGAAACCCGCGATTACCGAATCGAACGCAAACTCGGACAGGGCGGTTTCGGAATAACATATCTCGCTACATTTGAAGAAGAAAGCGAGCAGGAGGTTGAAGTTGTAAAGAATATTCGTGGAAATATCGGCAATATTCAAACAAAAGAAAAACAAAAAGTCAAGTTCAAGAACACCTATAAGGTGGCAATAAAGGAGTTTTTTATGAGAGACAGCAGCCATCGCGACGGCGCGACCGGAGTGGTTTCTTTCGGCTCTACCAACGCAAACGAGATGCTCGAATCCTACAAAAACAAAGCCCGCAAGGAAGCAAAAATACTGTCGCGCTTCAATAATCCAAATATCGTTACCGTGCTGGAAATATTCGAGGCAAACAACACCGTTTATTTCGTAATGGAATATATCGAAGGAAAAGACCTTCGCGAAATCCTGAACACGACAGGGAAATTAGAACAGGAAAAAGTCCTCGACTATGCTCTGCAAATCTGCAATGCGCTGATAGACGTGCACGAACAGAAAATTCTGCATCTCGACATCAAGCCGAGCAATATAATGATCGACGGAAACGGCCGTGCAATGCTTATGGACTTCGGCATCAGCAAGCAATACGACAAGCATGGCGACGCTACAAGCGATACGCCGGTAGCAAGGTCGGCCGGATATGCGCCTATCGAGCAGTATTCCAATTCGACCTCCGGTTTTTTACAACGCTTTCATCCCGAATCTGATACCTATTCGCTTGGTGCAACGCTCTACGCAATGCTGACCGGCGAATGTCCGCTTGAAGCAACCCTGCGCTTCGGCGAACCGCTGAAAGAACCAAAATACATTGTCTCTTCCATATATCAAAAACTGAACGACACAGTGATGAAAGCAATGAATATGGAAGTCCTGAAGCGCTTTCAAACAGCTCGGGAATTTAAAGCGGCGCTTGAAAAGATTAAAGAAGGAAGCGGCAGCGGAGAAACCATTCCCGATAAGACTAAAAAAACGCCGTCGCAACCCCCAACAGGCACCACACCCGTAGAGAAACAGTCATTGCTGCCAGAAAAATCCAGCGGTTCGGGCAAACTCAAATATTTGTGGATAGCGCTGGGAAGCGTAGCGGCAATATTTTTGATTCTGCTTCTTATTGGCGTTTTTGCAGGCAACGGCGAACCGACCATCGACAGGGAAAAATATAATGAACTCGTAACTGCCGGCGACGATATGCATAGCATAGGCAATAGCGAGGCAGCCCTCGAAGCCTACGAAAATGCTTTTGCCATCGACGATAGCGAATACAGCCTGCAACTGAAAATTAAAGCAGAAAAAAACGCCCTGTTCAATACCTATTTCGACAAAGCAAAGGCTCTATTCGCAACCGACGACTCCGATTTCTATCAGGGAGTTATTGATAATTGCAACAAAGCGCTGCTGTATGGCGACAATGATGAAATCAGGCAACTGAAAGAAAAAGCAGAAAACAAACTCAAATAAAAAACATTAAAGATATGACAAACAGATTTTTAGCAGTTTTAGTTTTGTTTTTCGCCCTTGCATCCAGCGCCCCGGCGCAGGAGGACTGCACCAAGTTAAAAAACAAGGGACAGACCGAATA
>JAISUN010000083.1 GCA_031272085.1 Dysgonamonadaceae bacterium
CCGAGTTATTTTATGTGCAGTTTTATTTTCAAATTCACTGCTTTCCCTGCTTCGAGCAGCGTAACCGAACAGGAACTTCGCGACAACAACGGACAGCGTCCGCCCTGGGGCGGAGGCGCACCACCTTCGGGCGGCGGCGGCAGTCGCGGCGGAGGATTTGGCGGCGGACCGATGTTTTAATTAAATATGAATTTTGCTTTTTTAAAATAAATTAGTACCTTTGTGCCCGCATAAATTTTTTAAAAATTTACCTGAATTTTTATGAACAAACAGAAAAAAATCTTTGTGTCGGGCTGCTACGATATGCTCCACAGCGGACACGTTGCGTTCTTTGAAGAAGCCGCCGCGTTGGGCGACCTTTACGTTGGAATCGGGTCGGACAAAACTATTTTTGAACTCAAAGCACGACGACCGTTCAACGACGAAAACGAAAGGCTTTATATGGTTAAATCCCTGAAGGCGGTGAAAGATGCGTGGGTCAATCAAGGCAGCGGACTGATTGATTATCTTGACGAAATAAAACGGCTGCAACCCGACATCCTCTTCGTAAACAGCGACGGACACAGCGAACTGAAAGAAAACCTCTGTCGCGAACTCGGTATTGAATATGTGGTCAGCCAACGCATTCCTCACGGCAATCTTCCGGCGCGCAGTACAACCGCACTGCGTCAGGAATGTCGCATCCCGTACCGCATCGACCTCGCAGGAGGCTGGCTCGACCAACCATACGTGAGCAAACTTTTCGGCGGCGCGGTTGTTACCATTTCAATCGAGCCTGATTACGAATTTAACGACCGCAGCGGAATGTCAACTTCTTCGCGCAAAAAAGCAATCGAACTCTGGAAAGTCGATATACCCGCCGGCGACCGCGAAATGCTCGCCAAACAACTTTTCTGTTTCGAGAATCCCCCCGGTTCGCCCTACGTGAGCGGTTCGCAAGATTCTTTCGGAATCGTACTTCCGGGCGCTAACCGACTTTTTTATGATGGCGAATATTTGCCTTCGGATATAAAAAAATGCACCGCGCCCGATGTACTCGACTGGATTGAAGAACATCTTTATCTTGTGCCGCTTTTTCCCCGTCGCGGCAATTATGATGTGCTTGCCAATACTTATATTACGGCAGAAAATGTTAAAAATCTTGCCGACGCCGCTGCCGATTGTTGGGACGCCATTTTGGAAAAAGATTTAAAGAAATTCGGCAATGCAATGACGCGAAGTTTTGCGGCGCAGACAGCAATGTTTCCCAATATGGTAGATGATGAAATCCTCTCTATATTTGAAAAATACCGCGAAAATGTGGCAGGATATAAAATCAGCGGCGCAGGCGGCGGAGGCTATATGATTTTTGCAGGAAAAGAGCCGGTAGAAAATTCGATTAAGATAAGGATAAGGCGGTAATATGATTTAAAAAAGGGAAAATATATACAAAAAAATATATTGATTTGGAAAATTTTATTACCTTTGCAGGCTTTTAGTTAAAAAAACTATGAATCACCTTCTTATAGACAAACTTGGTAAATACGATGTTCCCCAGCAAACGAAGGCGATGGGTATTTATCCTTATTTCAGGGCGATAGAGAGCGACCAGGACACCGAAGTTATCATTAACGGTAAAAAAGTTTTGATGTTCGGCTCAAATTCCTATCTCGGCTTAACCAATCACCCGAAAGTTAAACAAGCCGCTATTGAAGCCACACAAAAATACGGTACGGGAATGGCTGGCAGCCGCCTGCTCAATGGTACGCTCGACATTCATCTCGCACTCGAACGCAAATTAGCCGACTTTATGGGCAAAGAAGACGCGATAATGTATTCGACGGGCTTTCAGGTAAATGTCGGCGTCATTGCCTGCCTTGCAGGACGCGGCGATTATATTATATGGGACGAACGCGACCACGCATCTATCATCGAAGGCGAGCGCCTGTCGTTTGCGGAAAAACTTAAATTCCGGCATAATGATATGGATTCGCTCGAAAAACAGTTGCAGAAATGCGAGCCCGACAGAATTAAACTTATTGTTGTCGATGGCGTGTTCAGTATGGAAGGCGACATAGCCAACCTGCCCGAAATTGTGCGTTTAGCAAAGAAATACAATGCAGCGATAATGGTTGACGAGGCTCACGGGCTTGGCGTTCTCGGACGGCAGGGACGCGGCGCTTGCGACCATTTCGGACTTTTAGACGAGGTAGATATAATTGTCGGCACGTTCAGCAAATCGTTAGCGTCGATTGGCGGCTTTGTTGCTACTTCCGATGTTGTTACCAACTTTTTGCGGCACAATTCACGTTCGTATCTTTTCAGCGCAAGCAGTACGCCGAGTGCAACCGCCGCCGCCGATACCGCTTTCGATATTATGGTAAGCGAGCCGGAACGCATTGAAAATCTTTGGGCTTTGACAAATTACGCGCTTAAAGGATTTCGCGAAATGGGCTGTGAAATCGGCAATACATCCACTCCCATTATTCCGATTTATATCCGCGACAACAACAAAACATTCGCCCTGACGCGCGATTTGTTTGACGAAGGCGTATTTGTGAACCCTGTTGTTTCGCCCGCCGTACCTTCCGACGACACTTTAATCCGTTTTTCGCTGATGGCTACTCATACCTTCGAGCAGTTGAACACAGCAATGGAAAAAATGGAAAAAGCGCTGAAGAAGATTGATGCGTTGCGGAAATAATATGCTTTTTTTAGATAGCAAAAACAGGCAACGATAATTCGCTGCCTGCTTTTTTCTGCACCGTCATTGCGCGCGATAGGAAAAGTTTTTGGAATTAACCCACAAAAACAAAATTATTTTCGTATCTTTCCCCTATAAATTCTCTCTCTATTTCAAAGAACTCATAAAAACCCTTTGTTGTCGCCTTTGGTTTGCGATTTTCCCCTGCGAGTTTGGTCTTCCCTTTAATGGCAAGGCATTAACT
>JAISUN010000063.1 GCA_031272085.1 Dysgonamonadaceae bacterium
ATGCCGTATTCCTTGATTATTTGGCGCACTCGGCGGTTTAACTTTGCGTTGTCGCGAATCTGCGACGATTCGTCGAGCATTTTCGACAAAAAAGTCTTATACTCGGGCGTTTGCACGAGCGACGCGAACTTTTTCTGTTCTTTTACTTCTTCGGGCGTAAGTTCTGAATCCGCTTGTTTCAGAAAGTCCTTAGCCCACTCTACAACTGCGTTTGATGGTATTTTTGACATAAAGAATTAGTTTTTAAAAATTGCGTAAAGGTACAAAAAACGATTGAAATAATCTTCAAAAAAAGAGAAAAATCTGTAATCTGTATATAATTTTGTCGGAATACGCATTTAAAAATACGTAATATTACGGATTGACAAGCCCATTTTTATGCCATAACTTTGCACCCAAAACATTATAATATGGAAACAGACAAACAGAAGGAAATTTTAGCCATTGCATCACATGCAAAGTATTACACCGAGTTGCTTATTGAGCAGTGCGACAGTTGGTTATCGGAAGAAGAAGGCCGGAAAAACATGGAAGAAAAAATAAGATTGCGGAAAAAGAAATAAGAGCATACGCGATTGTTAAATTTTGTTAAAATCATGATTTTATTGCTTCTTTTGCCATAATCGTTATATTTTTGTAGTCGTTTTTGATGAAAAAAAATAGGATTCTGAACAATTACGAAAACAGGAAAAGTATGGCATTTATTGATTATTACAGCGTTCTCGGGCTGAAAAAAGACGCTTCGCCCGACGAAGTAAAAAAGGCGTACCGAAAACTTGCGCGTAAGTATCATCCGGACGTGAATCCGAATGACAAAGAAGCGCACACGAAATTTCAGCAGATAAACGAAGCAAACGAGGTGCTTTCCGACCCCGAAAAGCGCAAAAAATACGACCAGTACGGCGAAAACTGGCAGCACGCCGAGGAATACGAACGCGCCCGACAGCAACAGGGCGGCGGCTCGCCATTCGGCTTCGGAGGCGGCAACGGCGGATTCACATACGAATTTAGCGGAGCCGAAGGCGGCGAATTTTCGGACTTTTTCGAGCAATTGTTCGGCGGCTCGGGCGGATTTGCAGGCGGACAGCGGAAGCGTCAAGCCCGCGCCTACAAAGGACAGGACTATCAAACCGAAGTTCATCTGACGCTCGCCGAAGCCGCAAAAACCCACAAGCGGACTTTCAATGTCAACGGCCGGCAAATACGAATCACAGTGCCTGCCGGAATTGCCGACGGACAGGTTATAAAACTTACCGGTCAGGCCGGCGAAGGCCGCAACGGCGGGCCGAACGGCGACCTCTACATCACTTTCGTCATCGAAAGCGGCGCTCATTTTACGCGGCGGGGCGACGACCTTTACGTCGAAGAACCGCTCGACCTCTATACCGCCATCCTTGGCGGGGAAACGACGATTGAAACCCTCGACGGACGGGTAAAACTGAAAATCAAGCCAGAAACTCAGAACCGCTCGACGGTGCGGCTGAAAGGCAAGGGTTTTCCGGTTTACAAAAAAGAAGGCGAGGCGGGCGATTTATTTGTTACATTCAACATCCAGATTCCCACCGGATTAACAGAGAAACAGAAAGAACTGTTTCAAGAATTGTCGAACATCAAATAATTTGCAGTTATGAACGAACAACTTATTCTAATATCCGATTTTATAAATTCTACCGGCGCCGAATTTGATTTTATCGACCTGCTCGAAAGCGAAGGCCTGATTGAAACCATTGAGCGGGAAAACAAACGCTACCTCCCATCGGAACGGCTCGGCGACCTCGAAATGTTTACGCGCCTCCACTACGAACTCGAAATAAATATTGAAGGAATAGACGTAATCAACAACCTGCTGGGCAAAATCAGCGCAATGGAAGAAGAATTGAGGCTGTTGAGGAACAGAATCTGAATACGCCCGCTGCGGAAACGGGCTAAAACATCGAACCTCACAGCCAAACAGAATTTCAAATTCAAATATCATCAAATATTGACTTTATTATCAAATAAAGTCAATATTTGCCATTATTTGCCAAAATAATCTTATTTTACCTACTTTTTAACATCATATTTATCCTCATTTTGATAAATACAACCTAAAATGGTAATTTTCGCATAAAAAATCTTTGCATATAGAAAATAAAGTATCTAATTTTGCACAATTAATACAAACTGATTAATTATGATTAAAAAACACCTTTTCTGTTTATTTTTAGTACTATTGGTTAAAAATTCCTTTGCACAAGTAACAATAGGAACCCTTGAATCCCCTGCGGACGGTTCAATATTGCAATTAAAAGAAAAAAGCGGCATTACCGACGGTTCGGCAAATTCTAACCGGGGATTTTTGTATCCCCGCGTCGCCCTTTCCGATGTAAACAACCTTTTTCCTATACTTCTCGCCGACCCCTCCGACAATACTTCGGGGCCTTCGCCTGCATACAAAGTCAACAAAGCCTTATTGGATGCGCAACACAAAGGACTTGTCGTGTATAACGTAAATCCTGCGCCGCCTTTTCACGAAGGCATTTACCAGTGGACAGGCAGCAAATGGAGTCCTGTCAGCGCTCCTGTCGCGAAAAACGGACTTTCGGTATCGGACGACAATGTTGTACTCGGAGGCCCGTTCGACAGAAACACAACTGTTGAATTAGGAAGCAATGATTTATGGTTTAATGCGGCTTCAAGCGGAAAATTAGGCGTCGGCGCAAGTTCGCCGGCCTGCTCTTCTGCTGTTATGGAAATCAATTCCTCTAATAAAGGAGTGCTGATTCCGCGTATGACAAACGCACAGCGCGAAAATATTACGCCCGACGCCAACGCCGACGGACTGACAATATACAACACAAGCACCCAGTGCATAGATATATGGTATAAACACGACGCAAATTGGATTTCGCTCTGCCCCGAAAAAACGGCAATAGTGGAATTCTCGTCCTGCGAAGATGTTAGCGTTAAGGGAGTTTACGATATGGATAAACCGGTTGACAAACAGACCGGATGTATAATAGTCCCCGTAAAAGTTGTTCAGATGGGAAAATACTCCTATACAGCCGAGGTTAACGGCATAACATATTCGGGAAGCGGAACATTCGTCAATTTTGGCTATCAGGAAGCATATATGTATCCGTCGGCCGGAACGCCGACAAATACTGCAAGCGGAGATTACGCCGGCACTATAACTGTCGGCCCTGTTGCCGGCGGTTCTACCGCAAATTGCAGCGTTACAGTCAAATTCGTAAAACGCTCGCAGTCGCACCTTAAAATTGTAAATATTCCCGGAAACCAAAACTACACTTCATTAATAAGCGGCTCGAATTATAATTCCGCTTATGTTTATGCCCATGTAGGCGATTGGCTCAAAGGCAGTTCTACCTCGCTTAATCTGACAACTCTCGGCTCGCCTTCGCATAATGCGCTCTATTATTCCGGAACACAGTCGATAGAAATTGTTAATGTCCCGCACAGCAGTACTTTGGCCGCCTTGCAGATGGCTTTGGAAGATGCTTCAATAGTTTATGCCGGAGCATGTACCGGTTATGACTCTGGATTTGCTAATTTGATTCAAGAATGGCACGCGACAGGCAAAGGTATCTTGCTTATCACGGGCGATAAAAGAACAGAATCGACATTATCCGACGTCTGCGGTTATTATATAGAGGATGGGTCTTCTGCATACGGTACTCTGCACTTTAACAAAGCGCCGCAGATTTTCACCGTCGATGACGCTCCTTATAAAATAAACAGCACACTGTCCATAGGATACAGCGGAACCAATTGCGGATATATCTCGTCGAACAAAGGCGGAGCCATAATAATGACTGTTACCTCAAATAATTACCCCTCCTGTCTTGCCGATACAAATAAAGGAATTTTTATTTTCGGCGATAAATTCGGTTCAATGGCATTCAACGGCGACACCTATGGACGCAACTATTCGGCGGTACTGACCGATATTTTTGCGTGGGCCTTGCGGAATTGTCCTATTTATAATTGATTCAAATCAAAAAACCGATTTTTATAAGTTTTTTCAACGATAAAATCTCAATTAGAAATAATTTTTATACTTTTGCCGGATAAAACGAAAAAATCAGTATGGCAAATCCTTTTACTTCATCTGTTGCAGAGAAGTTGAAAAAATTGCAAACTCCGTTCTATTACTACGATACGGAGGTGTTAAAACAAACTTTGCAGGCTTTGACCGGCGAAGCGGGAAAGTACGGTTACCAAGTTCATTATGCCGTAAAGGCTAATGCAAATCCCCGTATCCTGTCGATAATCAAGGACTTCGACATAGGAGCAGACTGCGTGAGCGGCGGCGAAATAGAGGCCGCCCTCAACGCAGGTTTCCCCGCCTCGAAAATCGTGTTTGCAGGCGTGGGCAAAGCCGACTGGGAAATTGAACTCGGCCTCGACAACGACATTTTCTGCTTCAACGCCGAATCGCTTCCCGAATTGGAAATTATCGACGAATTAGCCGCACGAAAAGGGAAAACAGCCAATGTCGCCCTCCGCATAAACCCCGATGTGGACGCTCATACGCACCAGCACATCACAACCGGGACAAAAGAAAACAAATTTGGAATCAACATCGAACAGTTGGATGCGGTTCTCGACCGAATGGAAACGCTGAAACACCTGAATCTCGTAGGAATCCATTTTCATATAGGCTCGCAAATTCTTGATTTTGAGCCGTTTGAAACGCTATGCGCAAAGCTTGTCGAAATAGAAAAGCGGTTTTCGGAACGCGGAATTTTCCTGAAAAACATCAACTTCGGAGGCGGGCTTGGGATTGATTACGAAAATCCTGACGAACATCCAATCCCTGATTTCAAGCGGTTTTTCGCAACCATAAACCGGCATTTCACGCCGAAAGCCGGCCAGACTGTCCATTTCGAGCCGGGACGTTCTGTCGTTGCACAGTGCGGAACGCTCATTTCCAAGGTTTTATATATAAAAGAGGGCAGTTTCAAGCGGTTTGCCATACTCGACGCCGGATTTACCGAACTCATCCGCCCTGCGCTTTACGACGCTTACCACAAAATTGAAAACATCAGCGCACGTAGCGGGGAAGCGGTTTACGACGTAGTAGGCCCCATCTGCGAATCGTCCGACACTTTCGGCAAGGACGTTAAACTGCCGGTTTCCCATCGCGGCGACTTGTTCGCACTGCGCTCGGCCGGAGCCTACGGCGAAATTATGGCTTCGCAGTACAACTGCCGAAAATTACCCAAATCTTATTTTTCCGACCAAATCTAAATCTAATTATGCTGGAAATTAATTTGAATATTTGCGAAATAGTTTTGCTTGCGACGCTGCTCGCTTTCTGGGCAATTCAGATGTGCTACTTCTGGTTTGCCCTCGCCAAGCCGTATTTTTACATCCGTTCGGGGAAAGGCCGCAGCAACAGCGGACTGCAAGGCGATGCTCCCGTTTCGGTCATAATGTACGTCAAGGGCGCAGGATACGACATTCCGGTAATCCTTTTGCCGCTCTTGGAGCAAGATTACCCGGAGTTTGAGGTTGTAGTTGTCTGCGACGGGACTTCATTTGAAAACGAAGACGCTTTGGCAAGGCTGAAAACCGAATTTTCAAATCTGCATACCACTCATATTCCGGAAGATACGCGCAATATCAGCCGTAAAAAACTCGGACTTACGCTCGGCATAAAAGCCGCAAAATACGATATTCTGCTGTTTACCGAGCCTGACGCAATAATTCAAACCGAAAACTGGATTAGCCTTATGGCCTCGCGCTTTTCATCCGAAAAGTCAATCGTAATCGGAATTTCCTCGCTGCTCGCAAGGTCGGGATTTCAGGGAAAATACGCCGCCTACGACCATTTTTTCTCGAATCTGCAAATGCTGTCGTTCGCCGTTACAGGCCGCCCCTACACCGCATCGGGACGCAATTTGGCCTATTTGAAGCGGCATTTCGACGAACAAAAAGGATTTGTAGCCCACCGCCTGCTGAAAACCGGCGAAGACGACCTGTTCATCAACGACATAGCCACCGGCGGAAACACCGCCGTAGAACTTGCGCCCAAAAGCATAGTCCTCTTCAAGACCGACGGCATAGACTGGAAAAGTATGAAAACCGACCACGCAATAACAAAAAAATATTACAAACGCGGCCCGGTGGCATTCTGGCGAATCGAAAAATGGACGCGCCTCGCCTTTTTCATCACTTTTCTGTGCTGCATAGTGGCAGGATACCCATTCCTTGCGCTCGAAAACTTTTTGCTTCCGGCGGCGGCTCTGCTGCTGTTCGTAATCCGGCTCTGCTCGCAATATTTTATAATAAATAAAACCGCATCGCTGCTGAAACTCGAAAAATACTACTTCCGGCTCGTGGCTTTCGACGTTTATCAGTTATTTTCCGACGCCGGCTTCTTTTTTACCGGAATATTTAAGGCCAAAGAAAATTTTACTTACCGATATGAGAAACGATAAAGACGCCATAAAAATATTGCAGCAATCGCTCGGCAACATAGGCGGAAACCTGCATATAGTCGAAACTTCGGTTCCGATAGATAAACAAATGGAGTATTTCAATTATTCGGAAAAACTCCGCAACAACGACGAACCGCGCGACGTGCAGGAACTGATTTCCATTCTCGAAGACCCCGCCGCCACGATGCAGCAGTTAAGATACGCCCTCTCGTCGCTCGCCATCTCGGGCAATGTAGAAGGCTTCCGCGCAATAGAAAAATTCAACGAAACCCACAAGGATTATTGGACTTCTATGGCTCTGATGCAGGCTCGGATGATGCTGGAAACCGAACTGACCGACGAGCGCCAAGTCTTCATCTCGACCGGACTTGGCGGGAAAGACGATAAATTCCGATTTTTCGTGCTTTGCAAATCCGAAGGCCTGAAATCGTTTTCCGAATTTCAGCGCGGAGTGATTGAGAACGAATTTCCGTATTTCATCGAAAAGCGGCATTGCGTACTGGAAAGGCTGTCGGTTTCCGAAAAATTCTTTACCATCCTGCTTTTGGCAAATCTGGAAGTCAATATAAAAGATTTGATTGACGAAGCAATTGTGGAATGTAATCAGTACGGCGACTTTGTGAGCGACTCATATATGGTTACAAACGTCAAAGTTTTCAGCGATGAAGAAATTGAAAATGAACTGAAAAAAAATCAATTAATAAACCCGGAAAAACCATTTTAACCATTTTATAAGGAAAAAACTTGAATTTTATTTCGTTTTTTATTCGTAATTGTCCAAAAAATACTATCTTTGCAGGCCGAAAATTGGCTGAAAAATTGAATTAAAATGTTAAAAATAAAATAAAAGTCAAATGCAAAACAAAGGAGTTGTAACGTTCTTCGCGGTATTGCTGGCCTTAATTTGTTTGTTTTACCTGTCATTCACATTCGTAACGAACAAATATTACAAGGAGGCCAAAGAGTACTCCGGCGGGGACATAGCCAAGGAAAGTAATTACCTTGATTCGTTAGCAAACAAAACAGTGTGGCTCGGATACAGTCTGAAAAAGAGCCGCGCAATGGAGTTAAACTTGGGGCTTGACCTGAAAGGCGGGATGAGCGTAATAATGGAAATGAGCGTTGCCGACGTGCTGAAATCGCTGTCGAACGACAATCCCGACCCCGTTTTCAATCAGGCGCTCGCAAACGCTACCAAGCGTCAGGCGGCAAGCAACAAAGATTATATCTCCCTATTTTCCGAAGAATATCACAAACTTGCTCCAAATGCCAGATTATCGGGTATTTTCAGCACATTTGAACTCAAAAACAAATTGACGGCCAACAGCAGCGACGCCGAAGTGGAAAAAGTCCTCCGGCAAGAACTGCAAAGCGCTATCGACAATTCGTTCAACGTGTTGCGCACCCGTATCGACCAGTTCGGCGTTGTTTCGCCAAACATCCAGCGCCTCGAAACCGACGGAAGAATTTCTATCGAACTTCCGGGCATTAAAGACGCTAACCGCGTCCGCAACCTGCTTCAAGGTAGCGCAAACCTCGAATTTTGGGAAACTTACAACGAAAGCGAAATCCATCAGGCCCTGCTGGCGGCCAATACCATTATCCGCGACTCTATCGCAGCCGCAGCCGATAAAAAGCCGGTAAGCGCCGAAACGGAAAACGCGGCGATTGCACAAACAAGCGCCGATTCGCTGCTCGTAAATAACGAATCATCCGCAGCGATTGATTCAACACTGCTTGTGAGCGGCGAAACGCCCTCGACAACAGCATCCGAAACTTCGACAGACCCCAACGACGAGGCCTTCAAGAAAAACTATCCGCTGTTCTACTACCTCAAAATGTCGCCTCAACAGCCGATTGACGGCCCTGTTACAGGTATGACTTCCAAAGCGGATATGGCTACGGTTGACGCTTTTATGTCGATGAACCGCGTAAAAGAAGTCCTGCCCCGCCAGTTGAACCTGAAATGGGCTGTAAAACCGGCAAGCGAAGAATCGGAAGTTTATCAGTTATACGCCCTGAAAATTACCACCCGCAACGGCAAAGCCCCGCTTGAAGGCGATGTTGTTACCGATGCAAAAGACGAATTTCAACAGGGTTCCCGCTATGCTTCCGTCGATATGACAATGAACAGCGAAGGAGCGAAAAAATGGGAACGCCTTACAAAAGACAATGTAGGCCGTTGCGTTGCAATCGTGCTTGACGACCGCGTTTATTCGGCTCCGAAAGTTCAAACTGCAATTCCTAACGGACGCTCGAGTATCACCGGACAATTCTCTGTCGATGACGCAAAAGACTTGGCTAACGTGCTTAAATCCGGTAAAATGTCGGCTCCGGCGCATATAGTTCAGGAAAACATTATCGGGCCTTCGCTCGGTCAGGAAGCAATCAATAAGGGCTTCGTTTCGTTCCTGATAGCATTAGTGGCGTTGATGTTTTATTTGGTATTCGTTTACGGCTGGAAACCGGCTTCGATAGCCAACGGCGCACTCTTGCTCAACCTGTTTTTCACGATGGGCGTTTTGGCCTCGTTCCACGCAGTGCTGACGCTTTCGGGCATCGCGGGTATTGTGCTTGCGCTCGCAATAGCGGTTGACGCCAACGTGCTTATTTTCGAGCGTATAAAAGAAGAAATACGAGGCGGGAAAATAGTTAAGAAAGCAATCGAAGAAGGCTATCAGAAAGCATTTTCCGCAATCTTCGACTCCAACCTGACCTCAATCATTACCGGCGTAATCCTCTGGTATTTCGGAACCGGCCCTATCCGCGGATTCGCTACCACGCTGATTATCGGTATCTTTATCTCGTTCTTTACCGCAGTATTCCTTACCCGCGTAACTTTCGAATACCTGTTGAGCAAGGGTAAATTCCAGAATCTGACGTTCACAACGCCGATGATGAAGAATTTCCTCGTAAATCCGACTTTCAACTTCCTGAAACGATGGAAAATGATATATGCCGTAACCTTGGTAATCGTTATAATCTGCGTTCTGGCGCTTGTTTTCAGAGGCCTGAATCAGGGCATCGACTTTACCGGAGGCCGCAACTATATCGTTAAATTTGAACAGCCTATCGACGCTCATAAGGCGCAGGAATACCTCGACCCGAAATTTGAAGACCACACCCCGACAGTTATCACTATCGGCGGAAGAGGCGACCAGGTGCGCGTTTCGACCAACTACAAGATTACCGATAACGACCAGGGCGTGGACGAGGAAATAACGACAAAAATGTACGACGCATTCCAGCCGCTGTTGAGCGAAGGAACGACCTACGACCAGTTTAAAACCGAATATATCCAAAGTTCGACCAAAGTAGGGCCGAGCATAGCCGAAGACATCAAAACGGGCGCAATCTGGGCGGTTATTTTCGCCGTGATAGCAATCGGGCTTTATATCCTGCTCCGCTTCCGCGACATCTCATTCTCGGTGGGCGCAAGTATCGCTCTGGCAGGCGACGCGCTGTTTATCCTCGGCGTTTACGCCATTCTTTGGGGTTTTGTGCCGTTCTCCCTCGAAGTTGACCAGACGTTTATAGGCGCTATCCTGACCGTAATCGGTTATTCGATTAACGACAAGGTGGTAATCTTCGACCGTGTGAGGGAATACACTCATCTGTATCCGAAACGTCCTAAATACGAAGTGTTTAACGAGGCTTTGAACTCAACCCTCGACAGAACGTTCAACACGAGTATGAGTACGCTTGTGGTGCTGCTGATAATATTCTTCTTTGCGGGCGATTCTATCCGCAGTTTCTCGTTCGCGATGCTGCTTGGAGTGTTCATCGGAACCTTCTCGTCGCTCTTTACCGCCGCGCCGATAGCGTACGAAATTCAGAACAGGAAACAAAAGAAAGCAGAAAAAGTTGCAAAATAAAAATAATTTTTCATAAGTCAAGTTGATTAAAATCAACGAAGAAGGGCTATCCGAGTGATTCAGACGGCCCTTTCTTATTTTTAAAAGCGTAATTATTTTACAGCACAGCCACCATTTTCCTGATTTCAGCAAGTTTTGAGAGCAGTTTGCTGTCTTTTTGCGCTACCTGCAAATTGTATTCAAAACACGCACGACATCCCCATTTGCTTTGCAAGGCTCGTTTGCGAAAGTTTACGGTATTCGATTTCGTCTTTCAGCACTTCGCCCGGATGAGTGGGAGTAAACCCGAATTTGTTTGTTGCCATAATCTGTTTATTTGTAATTACTTACTAATACTATCTCTTGTCGAGTGCCTTTTATTGCTTATTATCATTTCAACCAAACTGTCTTTATACGATTCATCAACCTCAAACGATATAATAATCTTGCTCGTACTGTTTTCTTTCTGAACTGCGTCAAAATCTACATACCGCTTCGGGTACGTTATCACCTCTACCAGCGAATACCCCACAACATCGCAAAACTTCTGTAAAGTTTCCAAGTCAGTTTTTGTCGCCCCTCGTTCAAATCTTGCATAGGCCGACTGCGTCAAGCCCATTAAATCGGCAATTTGCTCCTGACTTAAATTCTTTCTTTCCCTGATTATACGAACATTTGATAAAATTTTATTCATAAATTATAAGAAAATTAAGTTGCTTATATTTAGGTATAATTCTTTTCTATCTATATTGTTTATTACTACCCGCTATTATTTTTTCCCCAAGTAATTTGCATTTCTTTTGAAAATATTGCTTTTCCTAATCTACCAAAAAGTTGTTTTTCGAGAACATTTCGCAATGTAATAATGGAATTGCCAATCCCTATTTGTTGTTCAAACTTAAAATCTGCCGCTTCGTCTTCGTTTAAAAGATGCAGATGTTTTAGAAATTACAAAATCTCTTTTATCACCAATAACGAATCCCATACAACCCTCAAATGTAATAGAACTTATGGGGTCGCCATATTTTACAACTTTTCGTGTTAGCCTACTATAAATTATAATCAAAATGACAACACAAATTATAATAATTGCAACGTTCATAAATAGTCAATATCTATTTTTTTTATCTCATTGTCAAATTTCGTTCCCTTTCTAACCTTTTATAAAAGTCCATATTATTATTAGACTCTCCTATTTCACATTTTTTACTAAAAAGTCATAATAATCAGGATGTTCTTTACGAATAATCTCAATCATATCAGCCTGAATAATGTTGATATTATCTAAACGTCTGTAATTATTTACAATTATTTTTGTAAATTTTGAAGGAGTTAATGTATCATAGCGTTTAGTCGCCATAATTTTACATAGTTCTACAACATTATAAAGCCTAAAATCTTCTCCTAAATATATTCTCTCAACGAAATTAGTTATATCTAAAAATTCGTCTTCTCCATTGTAAATAATTCTATATTCATTTTCATATTTCCAATTATTCCACTTTATTATTATATCTTCGTCTATTGTTATCATTGATTTTTCTGAATACAAATTTAAATATTTTTTGCTATCTATATATCTAATTTTATTTAATATTAATTCATCCTTTTTTCTTGATTTAACATATTGTTTAAGCCCGTCAAAATCAATTTCAATACAAACTCCATCCATATATGTTTGGTTATCATCATTATCTTTGCTCTGGTGTGAGCCATATATTGCCCACATCACAGGAAAAGTGGACTCTTTTAATTCAAGAAAAGATTTCTCATTTCGGCAAAACGAGATATACTTATATTCATTTCTAATTTTCTCTTTTGCAACATCAGTATCAAGAGGAATATCGCCACTTTGAAAATGACGATATAATAATCTTTCTTTTGGGTCATTAGATTTGTTAAAATCTGAATACTTTATCTGAATTTTATCTCCACCCCCCAATATTTTTAATAATGTTTCAGCAGTGGAGTAGTAATAAAGAGAATAATTATTTTTTATTTTTGTCATATTTTTTCTACATTTTCACTTCTTTATTTCCCGATACAAAACTTCGAGAAAATATTCCCCAAAACCTCGTCATTAGTGATTTCGCCGGTAATTTCGCCGAGATAGTGCATGCACTCGCGGACGTCCTGGGCAATAAATTCCGATGAAATCTGGGTTTCAAGGCCTTT
>JAISUN010000053.1 GCA_031272085.1 Dysgonamonadaceae bacterium
CGCCGGAAGATATCGAGTACTATATGTGCGGACCCGGTCCGATGTCGAAAGCGGTCGAAAATATGCTTTGGGACTTGGGCGTGCCGCGAGAAAATCTGATGTTCGACGATTTCGGATAAAAATTGACAGCCCCCGGTCTTATTTGATTGCGGGGCTGGTTTAAAAAATAAATGATTCCAAATTTGAAAACACATAAACAGTACGCAATATTAATAGTTGGATTCGTGCTACTCTTTCTATGCATTGGATGTCATCAACAACATAACGATGAACAAAGAATCGTCAGATATTATATATATAATTATTATGAAGATAATTGGTTAATTGTCAGAAATGCAGTAGTAATAAAAGAAGAAGTAATTAATGATTCTATTTCTATTCTGCAAATTACCAATCATAATAGAAAGATTATTAATGAATTTGGAATAACTGTCTTTTATGATAAACAAGTATATCAGAAAACAACTGATAACGGCATTTATTTTTCAGAAGATGGCCGTGATTATTATTTTTTCTTTGATTTTATTTTTGGAAAGCAAAGAGAAGTGAATTTTCCAGTTTATTATTTTTTCGGGAAAGAAAAAAGAAAAATAGAACTTGACACAATAAAAAATTATTTGAAAGAAGGAGGGGAATTTTATTTGAATGATACAATAAAAGATAGCAAAGATGAAATAGCAAGTACAACCGATTATAGGATTACTTATCAACCTTTAAAAATTTATAATGACTATTTAAGTTATCTTGTTTATATTTATGAGCGAGAAGATGATACAGATTATAAAGATGTTTGTCAGATTTTATTTAACAAAAAACTGCATGTTCCATTTTTTTGTGTAAACGTCGTTCAACAGGATTATTATTTGCTTTCAGATATAATAGGAATTAAAGAATCCGATAGATATATTAACGAAGCGTACGAAGCAGTGATGAATGACAAACTTCGCCTTTTTACTGAACCTTTTTCAAAGGAAGTTTCGTTCCCTCTTTCTTGGTGGTATGAAATGAAAAAAGATACAGAACAATAATATTGTGATACTGCTGCACCAAAAACCTCACTTTAAAAGTTTCAAACTTGTAATATTTTCAATTTTAGCCTGCCGGTCGATGATATTTCCTTTGCTGTCAGTGAAATAGATAGTTGGAGTGCCGATAATGCCGTATTTTTGGATGTTTTCGCCCTCGTAACCTTTGAAGTCGCAAAGTTTGTCTTTCCAAGGCATATTTTTGGCGTGATACTCAAATACTTCCGGGCTTTTGTCGGTTGCTATCGAGATGATTTTTATTTCGCGTTTTTGCAGTTCGGCGTAGTGGCGGCGCAGGGTATCGAGTTGAGCCTCGCAGTGTTCGCAGCCCGATTCGTAAAAGATGATAAGCGTATTTTTCAGGTCTTTTATCCCCTTGATTGGTGGGGCGGGCGAACCGATTTTTATCTTGTTCAGTTCCAGACCGAGTTTCACAAGTCCTTTGGGATTCGGGATTCGGCGCGACTGTTCGATATAGTCGAAAATCAGGTTTTGAGCGTCCGGCCAGTCAAATTGCGAGCAAATCATAGCCAAATCGTTGGCAAATCGCTCGAAAGTCGCATCGGAATCTATCCGTTTCATAATTTTGACCATAACATTTCCGAAATCGGTTTTATCGGGATAAAGTTCAAAAGTCATTGAAATCAGGTAATTCCAGAGGCCGGAAGTGTAAAGGTAAGTCATATTTACCTCATTTTCAACATATTGTTTTATTTTAGCAATGAGGGTATTGGGCGCTCCGAAGCAATTCAGGGTAGGGCCGATTCCCCGCAGGCGGTTTGTCAGTCCAAGGTAAAATGCGCCGTAAGAGGGGTTTTCGGACATTGATTGCATAAATTCGCCGTAACGCACATCCATAGCGCGGTATTGTTCGTTGAAAACCGCAAGCAGGGAATCGTTGGCGTTGTTGCGGAGTTGAAACAGAGAATCAACTTCTTGAAGCAAAGCGTCTTGCTGTTTGGCAAGCAGAAGCAGGGCGTCCATTTCCTGATTGCCTTCGTATCTGATATTATCGGCGTTAGGAGTGGCTTCAGTGCAAGAAACGGAAAAATCGCCGCCCGGAATGATAAATTCCAGCCCTCCGCCGGTTGAAAGCGCCCAGCCGGCAAGTCCGTAGTAGCCCTTATATTTTTCGGGAACGACGAGCGACAGGCGGCCGTCAGCCTCGATGCTTCCCGCTTGCACAGTGTCTTTTGCGGTTCCCTGATTGAGCGTGAAAACGTAGTTGCTGCCCGCAAATTTCGGGAAATAAACATCAACAGTTTGAGCGCCCAAAAAGAGCGGCGTCAAAAAAAACAAAAGTAAAAAACGGTATTTCATAAATTTTATTTTTCTTATTAAACGTTTCGGGCGGAAATTTGTTTTACTTTTTCGGATAAAAACAGCCTTTTTTGCTCATTTTTTTCCATAAAACGGCGGTATTCTTCTGCGTCGGGGTTGAAAGGACGGTGATTCAGGGCGCGGTTCAGGTTTTCAAACTCCTTTGCCAAGTCCGCTGTTTCGGCGTCGAAAAATGTTTCGGAAAACTTTTCCCAAACATAGTTAACAGCCTCTGTTGAAGGATGAAGCAGGTCGTCGGCATAAAAGCGGTAATCCCGCAAATCGTCGAGCAGAATTTCGTAGGCCGGAAAATAAACCGCGTCGGGCAAAAGTTCGGCCAACGCTTCGATAGCGAGCAGCAAAACCGCCTTGCTGACTTGGTTTTCGTGAAAACCGTCGGACAGATGGCGGACGGGGCTGACTGTAAAAATTATTTTCTTTACGTTCAATGATTTAAGAATCGGAACCAATTCCGCCCAATCGTCATATATTTCTTCTACTGTCAAGCGTTTACGGGTAAAATTGCTTGCCGGCAGTTTATGGCAGTTGGCAACGATTTCGCCATTAGATTTCAGGCTGTAAACGTATGATGTTCCGAAAGTTACAATAAGAATACCGGCTTGGCGCAGGAAATTGCGGGAAGCCTCCCATTGTAAATTAATTTTTTCAAGCGTTTCCTCGCGGCTGCGTCCCGAAAAGCGGCTGTGATGCGAGAAACTGAAAAAAACGCCCTTATTTTCGCAAATATCATCTTCGGAAAACGGCGTTGATTCCACTAATTTTCTGATATTTTTCGAGATAGAGGCCGGATTGAATAATACTCCGAAAGGATTTGCATCGACGCAAAAGCCGGATTGAATCAGTTTTTCCGAGATGTTTTCGGAAAAACACGAGCCGAATGACATTATTTTATCGGAATGTTTTATCCCGAAATCCGGCTTTGCAAGGCTTATTTCTGTGCGAAAGTTCATTTCCGCAAATTTACTTATTTTTCCGCAAAAAATATCTTATTACGCTTTTTTTCAATGATTATTAAAAAAAATCAGTATTTTTGTGGAAAAAAAAAGTATGAACAGATTTATCAGAGTGCAGATTCTTATTGCAGCAGCATTACTGACCGCAATATTTTCCCTTAATGCGCAAGGGCAGCGGACGACCGAAAATTTCGATTTCGACTGGAAATTTATCATTGCCGACCGGACGGATTTTTCGGAACCGGCTTACGACGATTACTCGTGGCAGGATGTACAACTGCCTCACGACTGGAACATTACGATGAAATTCAGCCGCGAAGCAAAGGGCGAGAACGCATTTTTACCCGGTTCGACAGGCTGGTATCGTAAAACTTTCACTGTTCCGGCTTCGGCAAAGGACAGTAAGATTTATATTCTTTTCGACGGCATTTTTCATCAGAGCGACGTATATATCAACGGCCGCCACCTTGGTTTCCGTCCTTACGGCTTTTGCAGTATCGAGTACGATTTAACGCCGTTTTTGAATTTCGGCGGTCAAAACGTGATTGCCGTCCGCGTCGATTGCACCGGCGAAAGGGCGCGTTGGTATGCAGGCTCTGGCATTTATCGCCACGTCTGGCTTAAAACTCTCAATCCGGTTCATATTGCAAATTACGGAATCAGTATTACAACTCCCGAAGTTTCAGTGGAAAAGGCGGAAATCAGGGTTGTTACAAAAGTGGAAAACACTACGTCGAAACTTCAAAACGTTATGGTTTCGCACAAAATATTCTATAAAAAAGGCGCGGACATAATATATCCATTGTCTGTAAACGGCGCCGTGGAAGCCGATTCATCGACTTATTTAACAAAAACTTTATCATTACACAAACCAATGCTTTGGGACGTGGACAATCCGGCTTTATACACTCTGGAAACGACTGTTGCAGTAGGCGGAAAGATAGTTGATTGCGTTCAGACCCGCTTTGGCGTCCGTACATTCGCTTTCGACGCTGATAAGGGTTTTTCGCTCAACGGCAAACCTTTGAAACTGAAAGGAATGTGCCTTCATCCCGATGCCGGAAGCCTTGGAGTGGCAGTGCCTGACCGGAGTTACGAACGCCGCCTTGAAATACTGAAAGAGTACGGCTGCAATGCCATAAGATGCGCTCACAATCAGCCTTCGCCGGAGTTCCTCGACCTTTGCGACCGTATGGGTTTCCTCGTAATCGACGAAGCCTTCGACAAATGGAAATCGGGCTATTATGCAAAATACTTCGATGAATGGTGGCAGCGCGACCTCGAAGATATGCTGCTTCGCGACCGCAATCATCCGTCAGTCGTATTATGGAGTATCGGAAACGAAGTGCAGGAAGCATGGAACGATAACGATGAAGGCGTCCAACGCGCTGCAATGCTTCAAGATTTTGTGCATAAAATCGAACCGACGCGCCCTGTCGCTTTGGCAGCACAGATAGGGCATAAGGATAAATTTGCAGGCGTAACCGACGTCGTAGGTTATAACTATCTCGAAGCAAGGATGTTGAGCGACCATAAGAAATATCCGTCGCGCCGCTTCGTAATCACCGAAGAATTGCCGTATTATTGCGGTACCGAAGCCAATATTCGCGCTTACGAAACCAATAATCCGTGGAATATAATTGAAGAAAACGACTTTATCGCCGGAGGATTTATATGGCCGGGAGTTGATTATTTGGGCGAATCGAACTGGCCAAGCAAAGGCTGGCCTAACGGACTTTTCGATATATGTATGACCGAAAAGCCACGTGCCGCTTTCCTTCGCGCCAAATGGAACGACAAGCCGCTTGTAAGCCTCGCCGTTGCCGATAATGCGCTCAATATCGAGGCCGGAAACGACCTTTGGCAGTGGCCGCGCATTGCAAAAATCTGGAATTTCCCCGACAATAACAACGGCCTGATTATGGACGTTCAGGCGATTACAAACTGCGATTCGGTCGAACTGTTCTTAAACGGCAAATCTTACGGACGGCGTTCAACAGGCGATTTTCCTAACAATACCGTCATTTGGAAAGCGCCTTATTATAAAGGTAAACTTACGGCTGTCGGATACAGAAAGGGCGTTGAAGTTGCACGCGACAGTATAATTACTTCGCAAAATACTGAATATCCTGTATTTACTCCTGACCGCACGGTAATAAATGCCGATGGTCAAGACCTTTCGCATATTATGGTCGAACTTCGCGACAAGGCAGGAAACCCTGTTCAGACCGACGACCGCCGCCTGACTGTCAGCGTCGAGGGCGCAGGCCGACTGCTCGGAATCGATAACGGCGACTTGCGCCGCGAAAACAGTTTCAGCGGCAACAGCCTGAAAACTTATTTCGGTAAAGCGCTGATTACCATACAGTCGCAGAGAAGGACAGGGACGATTGCGGTAAAAGTCAGCATGGAAGGTTCGGATTCGATTTATACCACCGAAATAACCGCAGGAAAGGGGATATTTATCCCGAAAGCGGCTTCGCAGGCAAAGAAGCAGTCGCAACCATGGGTCGGTACCTGGGCTACGGCTCCGCAGTTGGTTGAACCCGGCAATATGCCGCCTGCTCCAGGCCTGTCCGGTAATACCTTGCGGCAAACAGTGCGCGTATCAATCGGCGGTGAACGGCTTCGCATCCGCTTCTCTAACGCTTTCAGCACTCAGGCGACAGTTATTAAATCCGCAACAATCGCAATAGCAAAAGAAGGCTGCGAAATTGAAGAAAATTCTAAAAAAACTCTGTATTTTACCGAAAATAAAGGAATTACCATTTTGCCTCACAGCGAAGTCTGGTCGGATGCTCTTGACTTTCATTTGCCTGCCGACGCTCTGTTGTCGATAACGACAGAGTTTGGCGAAGTATCGCCCGACTTGACCGGACATCCGGGTTCCCGCACAACTTCCTATATTTTAGCGGGCAATAACCTGAAAACGCCCGATTTCGGCCGCGCAGCGAAAACCGACCATTGGTACATTATTCAGGCCATAGAAGTGGAAACCTCCGGTAAATCGGCTGCTATTGCCGTTTTGGGAAATTCCATTACCGACGGACGCGGCTCCGGAACGAACAGGCAAAACCGCTGGACTGACGTGCTTTCGCAACGGTTGCTCAATAATAAAGGCACAAAAGACATTGGCGTTTTGAACCTCGGAATAGGCGGAAACTGCGTTCTGCGCGGCGGCCTCGGCCCGACTGCCCTCGACCGTTTCGACAGCGACATACTTTCGCAGGCCGGCGTTCGTTGGCTGATTATCCTCGAAGGAGTGAACGATTTGGGCGGCGTGAGAAGCGACGAACAGGCCGAAAAGACTGTCGGCGAACTGATTGCCGCTTACCAAACTTTCATCGAGAAAGCGCACGCTCGCGGGATAAAAGTTTTCGGATGTACGATTTTGCCCTTCGGAGGCTCGTTTTACGATAATCCTTTCAGCCAAAAAGCATGGACGCAGGTAAACGAATGGATACGCACCAGCGACAAATTCGACGCTGTGATTGACTTTGCCGAAACAATGCGTTCCGCCGAATCGTCCGCAGTAATCAATCAAGCCCTGCACGACGGCGATAATCTGCATCCCAACGAAGCCGGCTACCGCCGTATGGGCGAGGCTGTGGATTTGCGGCTGTTTGGAAATTGAAAAAATACTGTTATCTTTGTCCCCAAAAAACAAGAAAATGAAACAATTATTAGTCCTGATTACAGTCCTTACAGCCTTTTCAGGCGCTGCTCCGGCGCAAAACGACAGTTCCGCCGACAGGAAATACTGGACCGACTTAGCCTACAAAATGGCCGAACCGGTGCTACGCAATATGAGCCGCGGCGAACTTGCAAAAAATATGCAACTCGAATTAAGCCCCGCCTGGGACGGCCGCGACAGCCGCGTTGCCTACCTCGAATGTTTTGGCCGCCTGATGGACGGAATCGCCCCTTGGCTTTCGCTGCCGGACGACAATACTACCGAAGGAAAACAGCGCAAACAGTTGAGGGAATGGGCCTTAAAGGCATACGCCAACGCCGTTAATCCCGACAGCCCCGACTATCTGCTCTGGCGGAAAGAAGGGCAACCCTTAGTTGACGCCGCTTTTTTGGCAAACAGTTTCCTCCGCGCCCCTAAACAACTCTGGGAGCCGCTCGACGAAACCACTAAAAAGCGTTATATCGAGGAATTTACGCAACTTCGACGCATCGACCCGCCGTATTCCAACTGGCTGCTGTTTTCCGCCACCGTCGAAACTTTCTTGATGACCGCAGGCGCCGGATACGACCAATACCGCATCCATTCGGCTATTCGGAAAATAGAGGAGTGGTACGTGGGCGACGGCTGGTATTCCGACGGCGCAGATTTTCATTTCGATTATTACAACAGTTTCGTTATCCAGCCGATGTTTGTTCAGGTTCTTTATGAACTCGCACAGGCAAAGAAAATTGTCCGCACCGGAAATTACGAAACTGCCGTCAAACGTATGCAGCGGATGGGCATAATTTTGGAACGTTTCATATCGCCGGAAGGGACTTTTCCCGTTTTTGGCCGCTCGATGACCTACCGGCTCGGCGTTTTTCAGCCTTTGGCGATGCTGGCGTGGCAAGAGCAGTTGCCGAAAGAACTGCCCGAAGGGCAGGTTCGCGCCGCGCTGACTGCCGCGATGCGGCGTATGTTTTCGGTCGAAGGCAATTTCAATTTTGCCGGTTATCTGCAACTTGGTTTCGCCGGCCACCAGCCCGGAATTGCGGATTCATATACCAATAACGGCAGTCTGTATCTCACTTCCGAAGTCTTTTTGCCGCTCGGTTTGCCGGCCGGACATTCGTTCTGGACTTCGCCCGCGCAAGATTGGACAGAAAAGAAAGCATGGTCGGGGGCAGATTTTCCGAAAGACCACGCCGCAGGCAGCCCAAAAATGAATTTTTGATATTATTTTATCATTATTTCCCCTTTTAAGCGGGTATTTGAAAAAAAAATTGTAACTTCGCAGCCTGATTTAGAAACATTTTAACATATAATTTATTTTATGAAAAAGTACAATTTCAATGCAGGCCCGTCAATCCTGCCGCACGAGACAGTCGTTAATACAATGAAAGCAATGGAAGACTTTGCGGGTACAGGAATCGGCCTTATGGAAATAAGCCACAGAACGAAAGATTTTCAAGCCGTTGTAGATGAAGCGGTTGCACTGTTCAAGGAACTGCTCAATATCCCCGAAGGATATTCCGTACTCTTTCTCGGAGGCGGCGCAAGCCTGCAATTCTGTATGGTTCCCTTCAACCTGCTCGAAAAGAAGGCTGCCTACCTGAATACCGGCACATGGGCTAACAAAGCGCAAAAAGAAGCCCGCCTTTTCGGCGAAGTTGTAGAGGTCGCTTCCTCAAAGGACGCCAACTACACTTTCATCCCGAAAGATTACGTTATTCCGACCGATGCCGACTATTTTCACATCACAACCAACAACACGATTTTCGGAACCGAAATTCACACCGACCTCGATTCGCCCGTTACGCTGGTTGCCGATATGTCGTCCGACATTTTCTCGCGTCCGGTTGACGTGTCGAAATACGGACTTATCTACGGCGGCGCACAGAAAAACCTTGCTCCGGCAGGCGTTACCTTCGTTATCGTAAAAGACGAAATCCTCGGAAAAGTAAGCCGTCAGATTCCGACAATGCTCGATTACAGAACGCATATAAAAGACGGTTCGATGTTCAATACGCCTCCCGTTTTGCCGATTTATGCAGCGCTTCAAACCCTGAAATGGCTGAAAAACCTCGGCGGTCTGGAAGCAATGTACCGCATCAACCGCGAAAAAGCCGACCTTCTTTACTCCGAAATCGACCGAAACAAACTTTTCAAAGGCACCGCGGCCAAAGAAGACCGCTCGCTGATGAATATCTGTTTCGTGATGAACGACGAATACAAAGAACTCGAAGCCGATTTCCTGCAATTCGCCGTTTCCCGCGGAATGGTCGGAATTAAGGGACACCGCTCCGTCGGCGGATTCCGCGCATCGACCTACAACGCCCTGCCGAAAGAAGCAGTTCAGGCTTTGGTTGATACAATGCAGGAATTTGAAAAACAGCATTAAAAACGATTATTTTTAACTCGTATTTCAAAACGGCCGGATATTTTATTCGACCGTTTTTGCTTTTAAAAATTGCGTTTTGAAGTTCATAAAAAAATTACTACCTTTGCGGGCAGATACTTAAACAATAATTTTATTATGCAAACGATTGACAATTTTAATTTTTCAGGGCAAAAAGTATTTGTGCGCGTGGATTTTAACGTTCCCTTGGACGAAAATTTCAACATCACGGACGATACCCGCATCCGCGCCGCAATCCCGACGCTGAAAAAAATCCTTGCCGACGGCGGAAGCCTCATTATCGCTTCCCATCTCGGCCGGCCGAAAGGCGTTGAGAGCAAATATTCGCTCAAACACATTCTTCCCCGCGTTTCGGAACTGCTGGGAGTAAATGTCGATTTTGCCGACGACTGCCTCGGACAGTCGGCCCAAGACAAAACCTCGGCTTTGAAGGCAGGACAGGCCCTGCTGCTCGAAAACCTCCGTTTTTACGCTGCCGAAGAGGGAAAACCTCGCGGACTGAAAGACGACGCTTCGGAAGAAGAAATCGCCGCCGCAAAGAAGGCCGAAAAAGCCAACCAGAAAGAAATGGCAAAGCAATTAGCCTCTTATGCAACGGTTTACGTAAACGACGCCTTCGGCACCGCACACCGCGCTCACGCTTCTACGGCGCTGATTGCCGACTATTTCGACGAAAATCACAAACTTTTCGGCTATCTGATGCAAAACGAAATCGACGCGGTAGAAAAAGTGCTGAAAAACACTGCCCGTCCGTTCACCGCAATTATGGGCGGCTCGAAAGTTTCGTCAAAAATTGACATCATCGAAAACCTGCTGACCAAAGTCGATAACCTGATTATCGCCGGCGGAATGACCTATACCTTTACCAAGGCGCAGGGCGGAAAAATCGGCGATTCGATTTGCGAAGACGACAAGTTGGATTTGGCTATCAGCCTCATTCAGAAGGCAAAAGACAATGGAGTAAACCTCGTTTTGGCCGTTGACGCCAAGGCTGCCGACAGTTTCAGCAACGATGCTCAAACCAAATTCGTTCCGGTTGACCAAATTCCCGACGGCTGGCAAGGCCTCGATATTGGCCCCGAAACCGAAAAAATCTTCGCCGATGTGATTGAAAAATCGAAAACCATCCTCTGGAACGGTCCTACCGGGGTTTTCGAGTTCGACAACTTTACCGGCGGCTCCCGCGCAGTAGGCGAAGCCATCGTAAAAGCCACAGCCAAAGGCGCTTTCTCGCTTGTAGGCGGCGGCGATTCGGTTGCCTGCGTAAACAAGTTCGGCATTGCCGACAAGATGTCTTACGTATCCACCGGCGGCGGAGCGCTGCTCGAATTTATCGAAGGCAAAGTGCTGCCCGGCATCAAGGCTATCCGCGGATATTGATTTTATGCGGTTTTATTAAAAAAATATTCCCCTGCCAAAAATAAATTGGCCGGGGAATATTTTTTAAAAAGGTTTATTACTATCCAAACACTTTCGGTTAATAACGGGACAAGATAGCATATTTTTTTGGATACCCCAAAAATTTGATGTAATTTTGTGCATTATTTACGATTATGTTTGAATATTCGAATATAAATTTACTGAAACAGATAGATTATCCGGCTGACCTCCGCCGCTTGCCAATCGAGCAGTTAGACGAGGTTTGCAAGGAATTGAGGCAATATATTATCGAGGTTTTGGCCGAAAATCCCGGACATTTTGCTTCCAGCCTCGGCACCGTCGAACTGACCGTTGCCCTGCATTACGCATTTAACACGCCTTACGACCGCATCGTCTGGGATGTGGGGCATCAGGCTTATGGCCATAAAATCCTTACCGGCCGCCGCGAGCAGTTCAAAACCCTACGGAAACTTGACGGAATAAGCGGTTTCCCGAATCCTGCCGAGAGCGAATACGACGCTTTTATAGCCGGACACGCCTCAAATTCCATTTCGGCCGCCCTCGGAATGTCGGTCGCCGCAAATCTGAAAAAGGAAAATCGGAAATACATTGCCGTCATCGGCGACGGCTCAATGACCGGCGGACTGGCTTTCGAGGGGCTGAACAACGTTTCCTTCGACCCAAATAACCTGCTTATCATCCTCAACGACAACAATATGTCGATTGACAAACCGGTCGGCGGAATGAGCGAGTATCTTGTAAATATCACTACTTCAAAGACTTACAATACAATTCGTTTTAACCTTTACAAAACCCTGAAACGCGCCGGAATCGTGCCAGAAGATATGAAAGGCGCAATCCTGCGGTTCAACAACAGCCTGAAAGCCCTGCTGACCAAGCAGCACAATATTTTCGAAGGCTTCAACATCCGCTATTTCGGCCCTGTTGACGGCCACGACGTGAGGGGTTTAATCAGGATAATAAACGACATTAAAAATATGACCGGCCCAAAACTGCTCCATATTCAGACAGTTAAGGGCAAAGGCTTTGAACCGGCCGAAAAAGAGGCCACAATCTGGCATTCCCCCGGACGCTTCAACAAGGAAACAGGCGAAAGGATTGTTGCAAAAGACAAAAATTCGCCCCAACTGTACCAGGATATTTTCGGCCACACGCTGGTGGAACTTGCAAAAGCGAATCCGCGAATCGTGGGAATCACGCCCGCAATGCCCACCGGCTGCTCGATGACGTTTATGATGAACGAGTTTCCCGAACGCGCTTTCGACGTGGGAATTGCCGAAGGCCACGCCGTAACTTTCGCCGCAGGATTAGCAAAAGAAGGGCTGATGCCGTTTTGCAATATCTATTCTTCGTTTATGCAGCGGGCTTACGACCAGTTGATTCACGATGCGGCAATACAAAATCTCGATATGGTTCTTTGCCTCGACCGCGCAGGTTTAGTCGGCGAAGACGGGGTTACGCACCACGGAAACCTCGATTTGGCCTATCTGCGCTGCATTCCGGGCATTACCGTCGCTTCGCCCTACAACGAAATTGCGCTCCGCAACCTGATGTTTACCGCCAGCCAACCCGGAAACGGGGTTTTTGTAATCCGATACCCGCGCGGACAGGGCGAACTGTCGGACTGGGAGCAGCCTTTCGAACCGCTTCCAATCGGGAAATGGCGTAAACTGAAAGACGGAAAAGACGTTGCCGTAATCAGCATCGGCCCGATTGGAAATTTGGCTGCAAAAGCCATAGAACGCGCTCAAACAGAAGGAATTGACGCTGCCCATTACGATGCTGTTTTCCTGAAACCGGCCGACGAAGAAATGCTGCACGAAATTGGACGCAATTTCAAGCGGATTATCACTCTCGAAAACGGAACCGTAGTAGGCGGACTTGGTACGGCAGTGATGGAATTTATGTCCGAAAACGGCTATAACCCGCGTATCAAGCGGCTTGGCGTCCCCGACCGCTTTATCGCTCATGGCACGGTTCCGGAACTTTACGCTATCTGCGGGATTGACGAGGAAGGAATTTACAAAGCGCTGAATGAAATCAAGGCTTAAAAAAATAGCGGGTTACGAAATTGTCAGGAACAGTTCGGTTTTGCTGGGCGGAAACGTTCTGGGACAGGCGGTTGCATTTGTCGCTTACCCCATTCTGACCCGCATTTATTCCGAAGCCGATTTTGGCGTATTTGCTCTTTTTTCGAGTTTGACAGGCAGTTTAAGTATCGCTGCGACAGGAAGATACGAAGATGCTTTTGTCGTTACCAAAGACAAAAACGAAGCCTCTGTAATGTTGCGCTTGACATCCATAATTTTATTTGTTTTTTCGGCGGCAATATTTGTTATCTTATTGTTTTTCAGGGATTTATGTTTCGATTTGTTAAAAATGGAAAGCCTGAATCCTTACTGGTTGATGATTCCTGTATTTATCTTTGCAAGCGGGATGTTCAGTATTTTTACCAACCTTTCCAATCGGGAAAAGTATTTCAAAACTATGGCAAATGCGAACTTTTTGTTCAATTTGTTAAGTTCCCTGTGTAAAATTGGCGCAAGTTTTATCAAAAAAAGTGCGGTGGGATTGATTTCCGGGCAAGTCGTAGGGCAAATTTTAGCCTGTTTTTCGTTTTGGAAATTACGGGATTACATCAAAAACGCATTGAGCGTCAATAATATACAGACACGAGAAGTTGCAAAAAAATACATCGAATATCCTTGCTACAATATGCCTAGGACGTTTATCAATTCGGTTTCGTCAAATTTGCCGTTTCTTGTTTTGCCGGGAATATTCGGCGATGCTAAAACCGGCCTGTATTTTATGGCTTTCAATCTGGTTTTCCGGCCGGTAAATTTGGCTTCAAATTCGGTTTATCAGGTAATTTTTGAAAAAACTTCTTCATTGAAACGTCAGAATCTGAAAATTTCGCCTGTCATAAATGAAATCAGAAATAAAACGCTGTATTTTATACTTCCGTGTTTTGTCGCGGCATTTTTTGCCGCCCCTGTTGTTTTCAAGTATTTTTTGGGTGTAAACTGGGAAGAATCAGGCGTTTACTGTCGATACATATTGCCGTGGATATTTATTGTTTTGCTGACTTCGCCGATGTCGTTCATACCTTTGCTGTTCAACCGGCAAAAAACCGCAATGTATATCGAAATTGCTTATTTTGCGGCAAGATGCGCGGCTCTTCTCGCAGGTATCTGGCTGTCGGACTTCAAATTAACTATCATTTTATTTGCATCCGCCGGCTTTATATTTATGCTGATAACATACGTTTGGTATATGTCAATGGTAAAAAAATATGAAAAAAATGCAGTTTGATATTCGGCTAAATCTAAATAAAGCATACCGTTGGTTCTCAAAAAACGGAGTTCATGCGAAAGGCTATCTTTTTGATTCAGAGGAAAATCTGTATCGAGGCGAAGAATTATGCACATATTTTTCCGAAGCAAAAAACGAGCAGGATTTCAGGGATAAACTTGCGGATGCCAACGGCGTTTTTTCTGTCGTCATCGAGCGCGGCGGCAGCCTGTGGCTTGCAGTTGACAGATTTAGATATTTTCCGATTTTTTATCGTCAGAATTTGCAAATGCTACGAGTCGGCGATAATCCTGACGACTTGTTCGAGCCTGACAGCCGGCCGGAATTGGACGAAGAATCCTGCACCGTTTTTTCTGCTTTAACTTATGTTTTGGGCAACAAAACTTTGTTGAAAGACGTTTTTGAACTTCAAGCAGGGGAATATGCGGTTTTTGAAGGGCAAAATATCCGCACGGCCTTCTATCACAAGTATTTTGCCGAAACAAGAAATATCAGTTTTGAAGATGCAAAAACTGAACTGAAAAGAATTATTGATAATATGGGGCGAAGAACTTTCCGCCTCATCGACGGCCGTCCGGCAGCGGTTTCGTTAAGCGGCGGCCTAGATTCGCGGCTTGTTGCCTGTATCCTGAAAAAATCCGGGATAAAAAACGTCGTTTGCTATACTTTTGGCGTGAAAACGGGAAATCCGGAATTGGAACGCTCCGAAACTGTTGCCCGAAAATTGGGTTTTGACTGGCATTTTGTTGATTATTCGACAATTAAGGAATCTGATTTTTACAAACAAAAAACATTTCTCGATTTCTGCAAATATACGTCGCGATATGTTTCAAAATTTGGGTTTGCTCAATATTTTGCCTGCAAAAATTTAATTGAAAATAAGGCGCTTCAACCGGGATTTGTCCATTTTACGGGCGACGGAGGCGATTTTTTTGCAGGCAGCCATTTGCGTCCGTATATGCTGAATTACAAGTCTATATCACAGATAGCCAAAGATTTACAGTATATTCACTGCGATATTGCGGAATTGAGCGGAAAAGAACGGAAACTGATTTTCAACCATATCCTGAAATCGCTTGACAAGCGCAATCCGCTCTTCGGTAACGTTGAAAATTGGGATTTGAAAGAAAGGCAGGCGAAATATATCATCAATACAACAAAATTGTGGGAGTTCTACGGTCTTGAAACCCAGGTTCCGCTCTGCGACAAGGAATTTGCGGATTTTTTTGCGGCTTTGCCTTTTGAATACCGCATGAATCAAAAACTGTACAAAACCGTTTTGCACGAACTTTTTGAGGAGTTTGACATTAATTTTCCGCAAGATGTAAAAACTTATGAAAAACCGTTCATTCAGCAGATTAAAAAATATATTAAGCGGACTTTTCCCTTTTTGAGAAAGAAAACGGACTTGTATCTCTACGATTTTCTCGATATGAAACGCTTTTTGCAGCCTGTTTTTGACGAGATTCAGAAAGACGGCTCCAATCGCAAAATCCTGTCTTTCAACGGGATTCTTTCGGAATGGTATCTGCAAAAAATGAGAAATGAATTAACTTAAATTGTCAATATTGTATGAAACGCCTGATTGAAATAATCCTCAAACCGCTCATTCACTGGGCGTATCCGCAATTCCGCCGTCAGAAAGGCTACGCAACCTATCGATGGGTATTCAAAGAGTATTTTGTGATGCAAAAAATTCTGGGATTTAACCGCAGCATCCCCTGGCCGGTGCATTTCACGAGCGTAGTGATTGACTGGAAAAAAATCGAAAAAGGCATCTGCTGCGACCCCGGCGATAATCGCGGAACCTACATCAATGCCAGCGGAGGGCTGCATTTCGGCAACAATGTAAATATGGGGCCTAACCTTGTGATTGTTACGACGAACCACGACAAGTACGACGACCGCAAAACCGGCTTCCGGCGCGGAGTTACGATAGGCGACAACGTTTGGATTGGGGCTAACTGCGTGATTACGGCCGGAGTAAGTATTGGCGATAACGTTACAATCGGCGCGGGTTGCGTGATTCGCAAAAACATTCCCTCCAATGTTACCGTTTTTGCCCGCCCCGACAGCCTCGAAATGAAGCCGAAGCGCGATTATGAGTGGGATTGCACCAAAGATGAATTGATGTAAACAGCCGTTATTTGCAATTCCTGATTTCCAAATATTCCTTCAAACCCGCATTTCGCAGTTTGCAGGCTGGACAATGTCCGCAGCCTTCGGCAATTATGCCGTTGTAGCAGGTCAAAGTTTTATTGCGAACAATATCGAAAACGCCGAGTTCGTCGGCCAAAGCCCAGGTTTCGGCTTTTGTGAGCCACATCAGCGGGGTGTGGATAATGAATTGCTCGTCCATAGCGAGGTTGAGCGTTGTGTTGCACGAGCGGATGAAGGTATCGCGGCAGTCGGGATAACCGCTGTAATCGGCTTGCGATACGCCGGTTACGATATTTCTGATGCCGTAGGTTCTGGCGATTACCGCCGCAAAAGTCAGGAAAAACAAGTTGCGCCCCGGAACAAAGGTATTCGGATATGAGCCTTCGGGCTTTTCGGCGTCCATCGCAATTTCGGGATTGGTCAGCGAATTATCGGCCAAACGACTGATTACGCTTGCGTCGAGCGTCTGAAACGGCACGCCCGCTTCGCGGGCTATTTGCTGGGCAACTTCCACTTCCAAAGAATGGCGCTGTCCGTATGTTATACATAAAGTTCTGACTTCCTTAAAGTTACGCAATGCCCAAAAAAGGCAGGTCGTCGAATCCTGACCGCCCGAATGAAGCACCAAGGCTGATTCTTTATTTTTCATTTTATCTTATTTTTATCAATTTTCGTTTTTTTTCTATCTTTTCAGCCACTCTGCGGGATTTAATTTTGTCCTTTCCTTCCACAATTCAAAGTGGAGCAGGGTAGAGGAGCCGTTTTCGGGGTCGGTGTAAATCTTCCCCAAAGCCTGTCCTGTAACTACCGTTTCGCCCTGTTTTACAAATACTTGCGCTATATTCGCGTAGAGTGTAAGATAATTTCCGTGCCTCACGATGATGGAATAATTGTAGCCCGGAAGCGTGAAAACCCGCGATACAACGCCGTTAAACACTGTTCTGGCCTCGTTTCCTTCGGTTGTTTCGATGTCGATTCCGCTGTTGTTGATGCTGACCCGCGAAAGTTCCTTGTGCTGATTTATCCCGAAATTGCTCACTACCATAAAGTTGCCTCTGACAGGGTAGGGGAGTTTCCCCTTGTTGTTGGCCATATTGTCGGACAAGGTTCTCTCGGTTTGCGTCATTGCGTAACCGCCTTTTACTGTGGCAGTTCTGGTTTCGCCGCTTGTTGTCTGCGCTTTTTTCTCCGATTTGGCGGTTTCTTCGGCGATAATTTTCTCGATTTGGCGGTTCAGGGCTTCGGCCTGCCGTTTCTTTTTCGCGAGTTCCTGTTGAAGTTTTTTGTTGTTGGTTTCCAGCGTTTTAACTGTTGCCTGCTGACTGACTTCTTCGCGGCTCAATTTCACTTCTTCGGTTTTCCGCTCGCCTAAAAGAGTCTGTTTCATACCGAGTTGTTCTTCAATCAGGGCTTTTTCGCGGTTGATAAGTTCTTGCGTTGCGATGATTTCTTCGCCCTGTTGCTTTTGCCAGTTGGAATATTCCTTCAAATAGCGGAGCCGATGGTAGGACTGCGTGAAATTCTGCGCCGACAGCAGGAAAAGCAAAATATCCTGATTGTTGCGCCGCTGCCAGTATTTGTTAATCGAGGCCGCATAAGCCGTTTTTTTCTTTTTAAGGCTACTTTCGAGGGCGGCTAACTGATTTTCTTTTTGCTTGATATTGAGCGACATAGAGTCGATTTCGGTGTTGAGCGACGAAATGATTTGTTTCCGCGACGAAACCTTGCGTTTCAGCAAGTTAAGCCGGTTCAGTTCGGTACTGAAAGTGGCCTTGTTTTCTTTCAGGAGGCGATTCGTTTCTTCGATATCTTTCAGCGCAGCCTGCCGCTCTTTTTGTAAGTCGCTGACTTTGGGGCTGTTCTGTCCGAATATCGAAACCGAGGCCGAAAGTGCAAAAATTAGCAGTAAGATTCTCATTTGCTGATTGATTTTAGCATGTTAATAATTTGTTCCATGCTGATTTTCGTATAGTTAGCCGGAATATTCATATCAAGCGAAAAATTGCTGTTCAACTCAATTTCCGAAAAATCGAGCGTAGAAGCGATTTTTTCGCCACCAATTTGCAAATCCACCGTCATCATCATCGGAAACGTCTGATTATCCTTGGTTTGCCCAAATTCGGAGTAAGTCCAGTCCACGCCGTTGCTTTCCTTGGCAATGGCCGTATTCACAATCCTGTTTGTGTGGTCGCTGATAAAATCGTAGCGGGCGCCCTTGCTGTCGCGATAGGACAGGGTTGCGAAATATTGATTTTCTTCAATTCCGAAAATAGCGAGGTCGTTAGCCGTAACTGTCTGTTTTCCTGCGACAAACAACTGATTGCAAAACATAGCCTGCAAACTGTAATAATCGAAATCGAAAGGCGCATTGCGCCGCATTTCTTCTATGTTTCCCAAAAAATATCGATGGTTAATCCTGTCTATCATAAGGACTTGCGCGGGACTAAAACTGATTCTGGCCGCTTCGGTGCCGATAATCGGAAGCCGTAGCGACAGTTGAATTTGCCGGTCGCGGATGATTCTCAGAACTGCGCCGAGCGTGGTTGTTTTGCTTGTCGGGCTTGGTTTGATGCTCATTTTCAGCGAACCCGACAAGGTATTGAATTTTATTGCGTCTGTCCGCACATTTATGAAACGCTCTGTTTTTGAGGCCTTTTCAAGCGCCACAGGTTCGCTGCCGGCGGCCGTTTTTGTGGATTTACAGCCCGACAACAGCAGCATTGCACATAATAAACTTAATATCAGCCCGTTAATTCTTGTCTTCATACCAGTTTTTGTCTTTTATTTTTCGTTTCAGCAGAGTTTTATCGGCTTCTTCGTCCTTAATTTTCAGAGATTCCGTCCATTCTTCGACCGCTTTTTCAGTGTCGCCCGATTTGAACAGAATATCGCCGTAATGTTCCAGAATTTCCGAACTTTTATCGCCGCCGTTAGCAATCGCATTTTCGATGTAAAACCTTGCTAATGAGTAACTTCCTTTCTGAAAGAAAATCCACGCATAGGTGTCTATATAAGTTGGATTGTTAGGCTCGATTTTCAGGCAGCGGGTAATCATTTGCTCGGCCTTGTCGAGGTCGCGGTTTTCGAGGCTCAAAAAATAGGCGTAATTGTTCAAAACTATAAAATTGTTCGGATTCAGTTCCAAAGCCTTGTCGTAAGCCTCGTAAGCGTCTTTGGTTTTGCCCTGCTGATGAAACAGGTCGCCTAACTGCCCGTAGAACAGCGACAAAAGCGACGGATTTTTTTCTGAAACAAGTTCGATTCCCTCTTCCAGAGTTGCCTGCGCCGCCTCGTACTGCCTGTTTTGAAACTGCGCCGAGCCTTTGTAAAAATAAAAATCGGGCGTGTCGGGAAACAGGGCTAATGCCTTGTCGCAGACGTCGATAAGTTCGTCGGTATTGCTGTCGTCGGCAGTTGTTTTGAGCAGCATTTTCCATGATTCCAAATCGTCGGGATTTGTTTCCGTCAGGTTTCGGAAGCGGGCTTTGGCTTCTTCCGTTTTACCGCGCGACATCAGATATTGACCGTAAAAACTGTTCAAATCTTTATCGTTAGGCTCCTGTTCTATCAAAATTTGAAAAAGCGAATCGACAATGGCTAAATCTTTCTTCTTCTTATTCAGGCGGTTAATGTATCCGCCCAGCAACGGAAGTTTGTTGTCGATGTCGAGGGAAGGATTTTTCAGCGCGTTAATTATTTCCGCTTTTGCGGCCTCGTCCTGCCCCTGCGCTTCGTAATAATTGGCCATAGAAATAGGATACCTCGGTTCTTCCGGATTTATCGCGTATGCTTTTTTGTAATAAAACAGCGCCGAATCGGGCTTGTTGAGCGAAAGATAGTAATCGCCGATTATCAGCGGGAAATGACTTTCGCGCGGATATTTTCCGGCCAGTTTTTGCAACTCGTTTACAGCCTTGTCGGGCTGTCCGGCGCGGTTGTAAAGGTTCACTTTTTGCATTGTAATCGGTTCGTTCATACCGATATTGTTTTCCAAATCGTCGAGCGCACTGATTGATTTTCCCAAATCGCCCATTTTCAGGTATAACTCGCTCAAATAGAAGTTGAAATCGTATTTATCCGGTTTTTCTTTCAACAATTCTTCGTACAGCGCAATTGCCTCGCTGTCCTTCCTCGTATCGCGGTAAAGGTTGGCTAACAAAGTTTTATACTCAAAATTGTCGGGATTGAACCTGACCGCCTTTTCCAAGGCGTCGGTAGCAAGCGAATCCTTTTCGAGATACGAAAAACAGTCCGAAAGTTCAGCCCATGCGACCGACGAGGTAGAGTCGATTTTCAGAGCGTGGACGAAAGCCGCGCAGGCGTCGGTAAGTTGCTCATTTTCTTTCAAACGCAAACCTTCGAGAAAAAAATAATCAAACTTTTTTCCGTCGGCAAACGCAGGAAAAGCGATGAGCAACAGCAAGGCTAATATGTTGTATTTCAAATACATAATCTTATTTTTTACCTGTGTGTCCGAATCCTCCGGCTCCACGTTCGGTTTCGTTCAGTTCGCCGGTTTCTTCCCATTCGACTCTTTCGTGCCGGGCGACAATCATCTGGCAAATCCGCTCCCCATCGTTGATTACAAAAGGAGTATCGGACAAATTGACCACGATAGCCTTAATTTCGCCGCGATAGTCGGCGTCAATCGTTCCGGGAGTATTTGCGAGCGAAATGCCGTGTTTAATGGCTAAACCGCTTCTGGGGCGGATTTGAGCCTCATAGCCAACCGGCAATTCGATAAAAATTCCGGTCGGGACAAGCGCTCTTTCGAGGCTGCCGAGCGTGAGGGGCGCGTCGATGTTAGCCCTCAAATCCATTCCCGCCGAAGCCTCTGTTTCGTAGGCCGGCAGCGGATGTTTCGACTTGTTTATGATTCTAACTTTCATTTATTTTGCTGTAAAACATTGCAAAATTAATCATTAATTTGGTTTTTGCCAAATATTATAGAGAGTAAAAAGCAAATACCAAATAAAATAAAATTGCTTTCAATGATTATATCCGAAAACAGTTTGATGATGATGTATTGACTGAATTTGCCAAAAAATATAATTTGGTTTATTCAAAATCAAATATGAGTGAATAAAAAATCACCAACTTGATCAGGGTCTTTTTCATCGTGAA
>JAISUN010000110.1 GCA_031272085.1 Dysgonamonadaceae bacterium
TGCATAAAAATGGCGGAGTCGATGCCGACAACGTTTTCGTTGAGCAGCGTCATACTGTCCCACCAATATTTTTTGATGTTATTTTTCAGTTCCACGCCGTTTTGACCGTAGTCGTAAACCGCGCCCAGCCCGTCGTAAATTTCCGACGAGGGGAACACGAAACCATATTCCTTGCAGTGTGAAACCAATTTTTTAAATACTTCTTCCTGTTGAGCCATACTCTATGTTTTAAATTCAATGCAAAAGTACGCTAAATTATTTAATTTCGTGCAGGAAATAAAAAAAACGATGTATCTTTGCATTAAAATTATAAATTTTTAACAATGCACAAATCCGGTTTTGTAAATATTGTGGGAAATCCAAACGTGGGAAAATCCACGCTGATGAACCTGCTTGTAGGCGAAAGAATATCAATCATAACATCCAAAGCCCAGACTACGCGGCACCGCATAATGGGCATCGTGAACACGCCGGAAATGCAAATCGTCTATTCCGATACTCCTGGCGTTCTGAAACCGGGCTACCGATTGCAGGAAAGCATGCTCAACTTCTCGCAGTCTGCCCTCGACGACGCCGACGTGCTGGTTTACGTAACCGACGTGGTTGAAAAAACGGACAAAAACGAGTTTTTCCTCGAAAAAATAAAATGCACTTCATCGCCTGTCCTCTTAGTAATCAACAAGATAGATTTAAGCAACCAGTCGGAACTGGAAAATTTAGTCGATACATGGCATACAGTTTTGCCGCAGGCCGAGATTTTTCCGATTTCAGCAACCAACCGCTTCAATGTCGATAATCTGAAAAACCGCATTGAATCGCTGATTCCCGAATCGCCGCCCTACTTCGAGAAAGACGCCCTGACCGACCGACCGGCGCGATTTTTCGTTTCGGAAATTATCCGCGAGAAGATTTTGCTTTACTATCAAAAAGAAATTCCTTATTCGGTGGAAGTGGCGGTAGAGCAGTTCGTCGAGAGCGATAAACTGATAAGCATCAAGGCCTTAATAATAGTTGAACGCGAATCGCAAAAAGGAATAATCATCGGCGAACGGGGCGCGGCGATAAAGAAAGTCGGCTCGATGGCCAGAAAAGACATAGAGCGTTTTTTCGAGAAAAAAGTGTTCCTCGAAATGTTTGTAAAAGTCGAAAAAGACTGGCGCAACAAAGACGCCGCGCTTCGGAAATTTGGGTATAGCGAGTGATTTTTTGCGGGGTTGAAAAAAAATTATTATACCAGTTTTTTTAATATAGTTGAAGAAGACGCAACACCCATTAAACCAATGGATAACAGCAATATTTCCGCCAAAATCGAGCCGAAGGTTTATGAATACGGTTTTTTGAAAGATTGAGTCGGAATTGTTGGCCGGTTATTTTTAGATTTTTCCCTTTTTCCGCTTGCATTTGCAAAATTTTCCTTACCTTTGCGGCGATTTATCTTTGGGGGTGCCGGTATCGGCTGAGATTATACCCTTTGAACCTGAACAGGTTAATGCCTGCGGAGGGACAAAGATTGCCCGTAAAACGGCAAAATTTCCTTTACGAAATTCCATCTCATTTCCCCTTTTTTGTTGAACTAATTAAAATTTTTCGCAATGAAAAAGGTTTTTTTTGCATTACAAATCGCGTTTTTTACGTGTGTTCCGCTGCTGGCCGGCAATAACGAGGCCGACAGTCTGAAAATCCTCAATCTGCAAGAGGTTGAAATTGTTTCGGTTCGCGCCGGAAGTAAAACTCCGGTCGCCTACTCCAACCTCGACAAGATGCAGATTTCTTCTCTCAATTTCGGGCAGGATGCGGCCTCTATTTTAGCCACAACGCCTTCGGTCATTATCACTTCCGATGCGGGAAACGGCATAGGATACACCGGCTTCCGCATTCGCGGAACCGACGCCAACCGCATCAACATTACCGCTAACGGAATCCCGCTCAACGATTCCGAATCGCACGGGGTTTTCTGGGTTAATATGCCCGACTTCGCATCTTCGCTCGAAGACCTGCAAATCCAGCGCGGCGTGGGAACTTCCACCAACGGAGCCGGGGCTTTCGGAGCCTCGATAAATATGAAAACTTCCAATATTTCGCGGGAGGCTTACAGCGAATTTAACGGCGGATACGGCTCGTTTAATTCCTCGAAAGCCACATTCAAAGCGGGTTCCGGATTATTGGCCGACCACTGGACTTTCGACGCCCGCCTGTCGTCAATCCATTCCGACGGTTTTATCGACCGCGCCGAAACTAACCTGAAATCTTATTTTGCACAGGCTTCATATTTGAGCGACAATACGATGTTGCGCCTGCTGACTTTCGGCGGAAAGGAAAAAACATATCACGCTTGGGACGGAGTTCCAGATTACATCCTTTTTCCGACCGAGGCCGGAGCGAAGCCTGACCGTACCCACAATCCCTGCGGATATATGGGCGCGGATGCAAACGGAAACCCGCTCTATTACAGCAATCAGACCGATAATTACGACCAAACGCATTATCAGTTGTTCCTCCTGCAATCGCTGGCTCCTAACCTCAATCTCAACGTTGCACTGCATTACACCAAGGGTTTGGGATATTACGAGGAATACAAAACCGGCCGGAAATTTGAAGAATACGGCCTGCAAAACTTTGTCGTTGACGGAGTTACGGTAAAAAAGAGCGACCTTGTGCGCCAAAAACATCTCGATAATGACTTCGGAGGCGCAATTTTCTCGCTCGACTATCGGAAAGGCGCTCTCAATGCGGCTTTTGGAGGCGGCGCAAACCGCTATTGGGGCAATCACTTCGGGAAAGTTATCTGGCTGAAAAATTATTACGGCGACGCTTCGCTTTTGCCCGACCACGAATATTACCGCAGCAAAGGCGAAAAAACCGACGCAAATCTCTATTTGAAAGCATCCTGGCAACTGACCGAAAAACTGAACCTTTACGGCGACCTGCAATACCGTCGAATCGACTATGCAATAAATGGCCAAAATGACGTCTGGGACTGGATTAACGCCGAAATGCAAAAACTCGCCGTGGACGAAAAATTCAACTTTTTCAATCCGAAAGCGGGCGCTTTTTACCAGTTTAATGCGCAAAACAGCGCTTATGCCTCGTTTGCAACGGCCAACCGCGAACCGAACCGCAACAATTACACCGATGCGGCTAAAAATGAAATCCCGCGTCCGGAGCGGCTTTACGACTGGGAAGCAGGATACCGCTTCGGCTCGCCACAATTTTCGGCCGGACTGAATCTGTACTGGATGCAGTATCGCAACCAGTTGGTACTCAACGGGAAAGTCAATGAAATAGGCGAACCTCTGACTTCCAACGTTCCCGACAGTTACCGCGCCGGAATGGAACTGACCGCAAGCCTGCTGCTGACGCACTTTTTGAAGTGGGACGGCAATCTCACTTTGAGCCGCAACCGGATAAAAAATTATACCGAATATGTTACCGTTTACGACGTCAACGGCGACACCGAAACCGAGCAAAAAGCCGATTTTTACGGCGATACGCCGATAGCATATTCGCCCGACGTAATTGCCGGAAGCCGTTTCTCTCTGAATTTTAAGCAGTTCCGCGCCGCCTTGCAGTCGAATTACGTAAGCCGGCAGTTTTTGGACAACACCGGAAAAACCGACCGGACAATAGATTCCTATTTTGTAAATAACCTCACGCTGGGTTACGATTTCAAGATAAAAGGGGTGAAGCAAGTGTCGGTTAATCTGCTGATTAACAATCTGTTTAACGAGGAATACGAAACCTACGGCTACCTCTGGTCGTGCTACAACAGGCAGGCCGACGGCAGCCTCGACGCTTATACCGAGCACAACTATTTCCCGCAGGCAGGCATAAACTTTATGACAAATATCAGTTTGAAATTCTGAAAAAAGCCCGCGCTGTTACTCCTCAACTCCGCGCCCGCTGAAAATCACGTAAAGTATTACAGGAGCGCCGATTAAGGGAGTAACGGCATTCAGGGGCAAAAGTCCCTTGCCGAAAGGAATTGATGTTAATTCGTTGCAAAACAGCGCAATAGCGGCTCCCATAAGCAGAGTGGCAGGCAACAGGATTTTCTGGTTGGATGTTCCAATAAATATTCTGGCAATATGAGGCGACGCAAGCCCGATAAAGCCCACAGGCCCGCAAAAAGCGGTCAGCATTGCGGTCAGGAAGCCGGTAACAATCAAAATAAGCGTCCGAAGCAAGCGCACGTCAACGCCCAGATTTTTGGCGTACCTGTCGCCCAAAAGCATCGCATTAAGCGGCTTTACAAGCAGCAGGGAGGCAAGAAGTCCGGCCAGAGTGCCGACAGCATAAACCGGCAGCATATCGTTGCCCACGCCGGCGAAAGTCCCCATTCCCCAAAGCACGTAAGCGCGGACATTATCGGCCGAAGCGAAAGAGTTTAAAATGGAAATTCCCGACGAAGCCAGATAACCCACCATAATGCCGATAATCAGCACCATAGCGTTATTTTTCACTTTCATCGAAAAATAGAGCAGCAGAGCCAATATGAGCAGCGAGCCGAGGAAAGCGGCCGTTACGGTCGAGAGTTTGTCCGACCAGCCTTGTGCAGCCGCGCCTGTCCAGAGCATCACGACTGCAACGCCGAGATTGGCTCCGTTAGTGATTCCGAGAATCGAAGGCCCGGCCAGAGGATTGCGGAAAAGAGTTTGCAGCAGAAGCCCGCACACAGCAAGCGAAGCGCCCGAAAGCAGAGCCGTAACTGTCTGCGGCAGACGCGATTGCAGGATAATATTCGCCCAGACAGAGCGTTCCGAACCGCGCCCGGTAAGAAGCGCTGTTACTTCGCGGGCGGGAATTGAAACCGTGCCAAAATAGAGGTTGCACAAAAACAGGGCTGCAACCGCAAGCGCCAAGCCGAAAAAGATAAGGCTTCGACGTTTCATAGCCGCTTATCTTATGCGGTCAAGCGAACGGACTAATTTTTCGTCCTTGCGGATTGCGCGGTAAGCCGCCGTTGCAAGTAAAAATACGATGACGGCTTGTCCGGTGTAATACCAGAAGTCTAAATCAAACGCCGACTTTTGGATAAAAGCGGCTGTAACTGCTTCTGCAACAGCAAGAACCGCGATAATAGCAAGCGCAATTACAAATCCTGCTTGCCGTTTGCGGTTTTTATACAGGAAAATGGAAATTAGGGCGATAAGGCAAGCCGCGACAGCGAAGCCGAGGCCTGTCCAGTCGCAATGTCTGAACGACCAAACTGATTGGAAGGCAGACAGCAAAGTGGCGAACAGCAAATAAATTGTTTGAACCCGCTGAATCATATAAATTCGAGTTTTTCCTTTTCTTTTTCCGGATTGCGATAGTAAATTTCGCCGTCGAGATATTCCTGCGTTGCGATGAGCGTAGGCTTTGGCAAACGCTCGAAGTAACGCGAAATCTCGATTTGTTCGCGGTTCTCGAATATTTCTTCCAGACTGTCGTTAGTTGTTTGAAATTCAGACAGTTTTTGGCTTAATTCCGATTTAATTTCCACTGAAATTTCGTTGGCGCGTTTCCCGATAATCCTGACTAACTCGTAAACGTTTCCGGTAGTTTCCGCCATCTTTATCATATCGCGGGTAACCGTGTTATCGGGAGTTGTTGCTTTTTTATAATCCATAGTGTATCAATTAATTAATTGTTTAATTCTTTTTCTACTTTATCGTACATTTTTTTAATATCCTTGATATATTTTCCTTCGGGATATTCGTTGGCGTAATTGTGGTATTCGTCAACCACGTCGCGGAAACGGATGTCTTTCTTTTCTTCGACGCTCGACATTGCCATTTCGTATTTCGACTTGAAAATCAGGTTCATAAATTCTTCCCTGAATTTCGAGTTCGGATATGAACGGAGCGCATTTTGCGAGGTAATTATGCACGAGGAATAATTGGCTCCGGGGAATGAAATCATCACGACGTAATCGCCTAACTTGTAATAGAGTTGGGCGGCCATAAGTTCCTTTAATGCAAGTTTTTCCTGCAATTCAAACATCGAATCTTCGGCTTTTTTGCGCATTTCGCTTTGCGGATACATCTCGATAAAATCGAGGAACTGCGATATTGCGTTGTAAGTCGTAGTCTGGTCGAGGCGCGGGTCGGGCGAATCGAGAAACAGACAGTAGGCCGAATAGAAGCGGGCGAGTTCGGTATATTCCCCGGCGCGGAAACGAGTATAATACATCTTAAAATACTCTGCGGCAGTGGAATAGTCCTTCATCTCGTAATAACTTCTGGCTAACAGGTACAGCGCTTCCTCGCCCTTTGAGGAATGAGGGCGCGACTGTACGTACTCTTCCATCAAGGTTGCGGTACGGCCGTATTTCCCTTGGTCGAAGTATTTTTTTGCGTATTCGAACTTTACGTCCAAATCCGGATTTTTCAAGACATTGTTAAATTCGCCGCAGGCTGCAAAAAGCAAACTCAACAGCAAAAGTCCCGTAATTTTTAGTTTCATCTTCTGTAATTTGGGTACAAAAGTAATCAATCCCTTTGAAATAGAAAAGGATTTAAACATTTTTAATACAATTTACAGCGAAAATAGTTCGTCCGAGGCCAATAAATCGACTTTATTGTTCGTCAGAACTTCCAATGTAATGCCCAAATTGTCGGGACGAATGACGGCGGCGGCGCTTTTTCCGGTCGAGAATGCGTACATATATTCGACCGAAACTCCCGCGTCGTTGATTATGTTCATCACTTTGGCTAAGGCCCCCGGAGTGTTCGGCATCTGGATGCAGATAACGTCGGTAACGCTCACTGCATAACGGTTTTCGCGCAAAATATCACGCGCTTTTTCCGGCTCCGTAACCACGAGGCGGACGATTCCGAAATCGGAATTTTCGGCCACTGTGAATGCGGTCATATTTATCCCCGCTTCGCCCAGAAGATTTGTAACTTCGGTAAATCTACCCTTTTTGTTCTCCAAAAATATTGATAATTGCTTGATTAACATACACTTATATTTTATTTATTGAAATTTACGCTTGTCAATAACCCGTTTTGCTTTGCCCTGGCTGCGTTCGATGCTGCGCGGCTCTACAAGGCGGACGTCGGGCGAAATGCCGAGAACGCTTTGCAGGCGGTGAACTATGCGCTTCCTGATGTCGAGCATTTTTGCAACTTCGTCGGAATAAAACTCCTCTTTCACCTCTACCTGAATTTCAAAGGTGTCGAGGTTGTTTACGCGGTCAACCAGAAGCAGGTAATGCGGCTCTAATTGCGGCAATTCGCATATCACGGATTCTACCTGCGAGGGGAATACGTTTACGCCGCGGATAATGAGCATATCGTCGCTGCGGCCGAGGATTTTGCCCATCCGGACTGCTGTCCGTCCGCATTCGCATTTTTCGTAGTTCAAACTTGTCAGGTCGCGCGTCCGGAAGCGCAAAAGCGGCATTCCTTCCTTCGTGATGGTCGAGAAAACGAGTTCGCCCAACTGCCCCGGAGGAAGCGGTTCGCCGGTTTCGGGGTCGATTATTTCGGGATAGAAATGGTCTTCGCAAAGGTGGGTTCCGTGCTGAAACTCGCATTCGTAGCCTACTCCCGGCCCTATTATCTCTGTCAGGCCGTAGATGTCGTATGCTTTGATGTTCAACTTTTCTTCCAAGTCTTTGCGCATTCCTTCCGTCCATGGTTCGGCTCCGAAAGCGCCTATTTTCAGTTTAAACTCGTCGCGGGGATACGGGGAATTATGCAGCGCTTCGGCTAAATAGAGCGCATACGAGGGCGTGCAGGCAAGTCCTACGGCTCCAAAGTCGTGCATAAGCATAATCTGTTTTTCGGTATTTCCGCTTGACATCGGCAATACGGTGCCACCAATGGTTTCTACCGCACAATGGGCGCCAAGTCCGCCGGTAAAGAGGCCGTAACCATAAGAAATCTGCACCACATCCTGCTTTTGAATACCGTAAGCGGTAAAGCAGCGAGCGCCGACTTCGCCCCAAATGTCGAGGTCGCCACGGGTATAGCCGACGACAATCGGCTTGCCGGTAGTTCCCGACGAGGCTTGCAAGCGGACAATATCGGTCATCGGACTGCATAACAGCCCGAAAGGATAGTAGTCGCGCAGGTCTTTTTTCGATGTGAAAGGGAGTTTCACAATGTCGTCGATTGACTTTATGTCGCCCGGTTCCACGCCTTTTTCCTGCATCCGTTTCCGGTAAGGCTCGCAGCAGTTATATACTCGTTCAACCGCTTTGCGCAAGCGGATTCCTTGGAGTTTGCGCATATCGTCGCGGGACATACACTCCATCGTTTCGTTCCAAATTCTGTTCATCTTTCCTTTGGATTAGTTTTTTTGTTAGAAAGCGCAAAAATAGTTATTTTTTTTCGGAAAATAAAATTTTTTTAATACCCAAACAAAGTTTCGAGCGGAATTTCTTTCACTTCGGCAATTTTTTTCAAGTAAGCGAAATCGACTTTATTGCGTTTTCCGATAAGCAAAACCGAATATTTTGCCGGACTGATGTGGCTGTCGAAATACTGTTTAAGTTCGTCGAGAGTCATTTTTTGAACTCCCTCGAAAATGGGCTTACGAATATCGTAATCTATTCCTAAATCTTTGAGCGACATATAGTTCCAGAAAATTTGCGACCTCGTAATCCGTTCCGAACGATAGTTGTTGAGGACATATTCCTTGCTCAATGCGAAGGATTTTTCGGAATAAGTCATCTCGCCGAGCATAGCCTTGAAAGCATCGATGGTTTGCGGCATTTTGTCGGCCTGCGTCCCGACGTAGCCGATAACGTAATTTGATTTTCCTGCACGGGCAGGCTCTGAAACGTAAGCGTAGGCAGAGTAAGCCAGCCCGCGTGCTTCGCGGATTTCCTGAAAGATTACCGAGTTCATTCCGCCGCCGTAATAGGCGTTGAACATTGTTTGGTACGGCAGTAAATCGGGATTGTAAACCACGTCTTTGGCCAACAGGATAATTTCGGTCTGAACCATATCGTAATCGACAAAATAGACTGTCGGCTTATCCATCGGAAGTTCAGGATACTCCACTCTTGGCGGAACTTCGGCAAGTGTTTCGGGAGTTTTTATCTTTTTCAGTTTTCCGGCAATTTTTTTGCTCGATTCGGGACCGTAATAAAAATATCCGTGCCGGTAGTTCAAAAACTGCTTCACAATGTCGATAAGTTCCTGCGGATTAATGGCTTTCAGTTCGGCTTCGGAAAGCAGGTCGGTAAATGCCGATTTTTCGCCGTAGCGGACGTAATAGAGCAATCCGCCGCTCAAAATCTGCGATTTATTGAGTTTGGCGTTAGCCCGCTGTTTCAGGATGTCTGTAACTAAATTGTCGTATGCTTCCTGATTGGCTTTTGCGTCGGTCAGCATCTCGTCCATCAGCGCGAGCGAGCGGTCGAAAGTGTCGTCCAAACCGAAAAGTTCAACGTAACTGCGTCCCTGCGAAGAATAGGTATCGAAAGACATTGCAAGCCGGTACATTTCCATTTTCAGTTCTTCGGGCGTGTATTTCGAGGTGCCGAGATATGGCAGGTAGCGGAAAGCAAGCGCAAGTTTCTTGTCGGTAGTGTTGGAAATTTCCACAAAACGGTCGAGCGAATAAAGACGGTTGTCGGCATTTTTTGTGTAATAAAAATCAATTCCGTCTTTTATGGCCTGATGGTTGATGAGCGAATCGAAATTGAGGAAAACCGGCTCTATGGGCTTAGTTTCGATGGCTGCAACGGCGCGGGCGAAGTCCGATTCTATGTCGCGGTTGATTTTTACGGGCGTGATTGCGGGCTTTTCCACCACGACTTTGTCCTTATTTTCGCCGGTGTGCTTGTAAACCGTAACGTAATTGTCGCGGAAAAAGTCGTTGGCAAAAGCGACGATTTCGGGCTTGGTGATTTTTGCTATGCGGTCGATTTCCGACACGCTTTCTTTCCAGTCGATTTGGTTGATAAACGCATCGAGGAAATAATTGCAAACGCTGTAACGGTCTTCGGTACGCTGGATGATGCTTAATTTTTCGTTGTTGATAACCGCTTCGAGCAGTTTTTCGTCGAAGTCGCCTGCTTTCAGCTTGGCGATTTCATCCTGAATCAGTTTGCCGACTTCTTCGAGGCTCTGCCCTTGCCGCGGGGAGCCGATGAATACGAACAATCCGTAATCTTTCATCATTTCGCTGCCTGCGTAAAGGTTCAAAACTTTCTGTTTTTGCAGCAGGTCGAGGTCGATAAGTCCGGCTTTCCCGTTATATAAAATTGAACCTATAATATTCAGATAATCAGCATCTTTCGTGCCTGCTCCGGCTGAACGGTAAGCCACTGCAATCCGTTCCTGGTCGGGAGTTGTTACATCGAAAGTTTGGGTAGCCGTAAGCGGCTCTTCCTGAACCGGTTCGGCGTGTTTCAGCGATTCGTCGGCTTTCATTTGGCCGAAATATTTGTCCACCAACTGGATTGTCGGCTCAAATTCGAGGTCGCCGCTCAAAATAACGGCCATATTGTTAGGCACGTAATACTTTTTCTGAAAGGCCATTACGCTCTTCATCGAGGGGGTTTTCAGATGTTCGGGAAGGCCGATTACATCCACGCGGTAAGGGTGTTTCGGAAACAAGCCCTCGAAAAGCCGCGACCAAATCAGGGACGAACCGTTGTCCTGCGACCTGTTGAACTCCTCGTAAACCGTTTCGAGTTCGGTGTGGAAGAGGCGCAACTGCATATTCGAGAAGCGGTCGAGTTCGAGTTTCAGGAATTTTTCGAGTTCGTTGGCCGGAATATCGTTCACGTAAGCCGTCAGGTCGTATGAGGTGAAGGCGTTTGTCCCGCTGGCTCCGAGAGCGCCTACTATTTTGTCGTATTCGTTTGATATTGCGTACTTTGAGGCCTCCTGCGAAACGGCGTCTATCTTGCGGTAGATGGCTTTTCGTTCATCGGCAGTTTTGGCCGCTTTATGGATTTCAAACAGGTTGGAAATGCTGTCGAGCAGCGGTTTTTCGTCTTTCCAGTCGGAAGTTCCGTAACTGTCGGTGCCTTTGAACATCATGTGTTCTAAATAATGCGCCAGACCGGTATTGTCGCGGGGGTCGTCCTTCGCTCCGGCACGAACGGCAATCACTGTCTGTATGCGGGGTTCATTGGCATTTTTCGCCAAATATACCTTCAATCCGTTGTTCAAGGTGTAAATACGCGCCTTGAAGGGGTCGTTAGTAACTTCTTCGTAAGCGAAGCCGTTAGCGTCTTTTTTTTCGAGGCTTTTATGCCCTTTTTCGTGGCAGGCCGACAGAATCAGCACAGATACTAATAACAAAATGATGTTTTTCATAAAAAATTATGTTAAAAAATAATTGGGTAATGGCCTCAAATGTAAGAATAATTTTTGTAAAAAAGCGTTTTATAACCGAATATTCAGGAAAAATTATTAATTTTGTGTTGATTTAGTCTAAATTTAAGGGAAAATGAATAAGCCTCTGGCTGAACGGATGCGCCCAAACTCGCTTGACGACTACGTAGGGCAAAAGCATTTGGTGGGGAAGGGCAGCGTACTCCGCCGGATGCTCGACGCAGGAAATGTGCCTTCGTTCATCCTCTGGGGGCCGCCCGGAGTGGGCAAAACTACGCTGGCGCGAATCATCTCAAAGCAACTTGACATCCCGTTTTTCACGTTGAGCGCCGTAAATTCGGGCGTAAAAGACGTGCGCGAAATCTTCGACAAAATAAAATCGAGCCGCTTTTTCAACGAAAAACGCCCCATTCTGTTTATCGACGAAATCCACCGGTTCAGTAAATCGCAGCAGGATTCGCTGTTAGCCACCGTCGAAAACGGCACCGTTACGCTTATCGGCGCAACAACCGAAAATCCCTCTTTCGAGGTTATCCGCCCGCTGCTGTCGCGATGTCAGGTTTATGTGCTTAAAAGTCTGGATGAAAGCGATTTGCTGGAACTTCTGAATAAGGCTCTGACCGAAGACGACGAACTGAAAAAGAAAAAAATCGAAGTCGTCGAAACAGCCGCACTGCTCCGCTTTGCAGGAGGCGACGCCCGTAAACTGCTGAATATTATTGAATTGGTAGTCGAAGCCGAAGAGAGCGATGAAATCCTGATTACCGACGAAAAAGTCATTGACCGTTTGCAGGAAAACCCTGTTGCATACGACAAAGGCGGCGAGATGCACTACGACATTATCTCGGCTTTCATAAAATCCATCCGCGGCAGCGACCCCGACGGGGCAATTTACTGGCTGGCGCGAATGGTCGAGGGCGGCGAAGACCCGAAATTTATCGCCCGCCGTTTGGTTATTTCCGCTTCGGAAGACATTGGTTTAGCCAATCCCAATGCGCTTTTGTTAGCAAACGCCTGCTTCGACGCCCTGACAAAAATCGGTTGGCCGGAAGGTCGCATAATCCTCGCAGAAACAACGGTTTATCTTGCCACAAGCCCCAAAAGCAATTCGGCTTATTTGGCGGTAGAAAATGCGATAGCCGAAGTCCGCGAATCGGGAAACCTGCCGGTACCGCTGCATCTGCGCAATGCGCCAACCCAATTGATGAAAGATTTAAACTACCATAAAGGCTATAAATACGCTCACGATTTCAAGGGAAACTGGGTAAAACAGGATTATTTGCCCGAAGAAATAAAGAACAAAAAATTCTGGATTTCGCAGGACAATGCGCAGGAGCGCAAGATTCAGGATTATTTAGACAGATTGAAAAATAATGAGTAGTTATGGTTGAAAAATAGTTTTGTTCAGAGAAACAGATTTTTCGACCAATCAACAAATTTTTAACAAATGATACTGTCTTTTGCTATAATGCTTTCACTTTTTATCCATAATTCCTACCAATCCCCATTTTGATGGGTCAGTGCCGAGTTTAACCTGCTTTTTGACAGCCTGAAACTTGCTTCTTAAATCAGCCAATTTTTTGTTGGCATTTCGAGAAGCCGCTTTGGCTTCACTCATCAGCCGTTCTAGTTCTACGTTCTCTTTGCCGAGCGCAAGGCTATCGGTTTCCAACTCTGCAAGAACTTTCGTATCCAGACCAGCGCTTTTCGCTATGTCGGAATACTTTTTTAAGCCTGAAATCAACATTTCGGCTTTCGCAACCTGGTCGCTAATTACTTTTGACATAATGATTTAATTTTTAAATTTATATTACTAAAAAACACTTTGACGGGCGTTTTTTCGCTTACAAAGTCCGCGTAGTATGGTTTTTTCATTTTCCACCGCAAAAAATTTGAAACCAAGCATTGATAAACTCTGTATCATTGCTTTTTTCGCTTTGCTCACAGTGCGAAAATCAAAAGCCATAGAAATAATTTTAATAAGGTTGTTCTTGTCTTCTTTATTTTCAACCTCGTTTATAATTTTTCCGGTGAGCAGAAATGCTTCTTCTTCCGACAGTTGCCACACATTTGTGGCTGTCAATTCATTAATTTCCATTATTCTAAACTGTTTTTTTAAGATTAATTTTGGTGATAATCAAATGTATAATTGCGATAATAATGGCGCAAGCGGTCATTACAACCGCAGTTGAAAGCAGTATTTCGCCGATGCCCGCCAATGGCATGACAATACAACCGACGAGAAAGGTTGCTGCGCCAAGAACCGCCGAGGCCGTGCCACGATATTTCTTCTCCAAATCCAACGCCAGATTTGTCGAAATAGGAAAAGTTGCCCCTGCAAATAATAGCGAGAAGAACAGCGACACACAAACAATATAAATTTCCGCATTAAAAGCCAGCGTCAGACTTGTGATTATTGAAAAGCAGAACAGACCGATTACGCTGTATTTAAGCGTTTTATGCGGATTTTTCAGCCGTGCCGACAGCAAATTACCAATCATAAGAGCCACCGCATTTACGGCGAAAATGGCGCTGTATGCCATTGGCGACACTCCGTAATGCTCCTGAAAAATAAAGGGCGACGAGGCTATGTAGGCAAACATTATCGCCGTTGAAAACGACAATAATGCTATGTAAAGCATTAATAATCTGTTTTTTAGGACGGGGACAAAAAACTTGACGGTCGATATGACGGGCGCTTTGACGCGCTTGTGTCGGGGAAGTGATTCTTTGAGGTAAAAACAGAAAATCATCACCCAAAGCCCCAGCAATCCGAGCGTTACGAAAATGCCTTTCCAGTCGGTAACGAGCAGCAGGACGCCTCCCGCTATTGGCGCGGCTATAGGCGCAATACCCTGAACGGCAGCGATTAAGGCGAGAAATTTCAATAAATCCTTGCCCGAAAACCAGTCGGCAGCGATAGAACGAGCCAGCACGATACTGCCAGCTGCTCCCAAGCCCTGCAAGAGGCGGAAAGTGATGAGCAAAACGATATTTGGGGCAAAAATGCATCCGAGAGTGGCCAAAAGGTAGAGAATAAACGAGGCGAAAAGTGGGCGTCGGCGACCGAATTTGTCGCTGAACGGGCCAAAAAACAACTGTCCGACAGCAATGCCTAACATCGAAGTCGAAATAGTCATCTGCACCATGGAGGCTGATGTGTTGAAAAAATCGGAAAGTGCGGGCAATGCAGGCAGATACATATCTGTTACCAAAGGCGCGAAAGCCGTCATTGCCGAGAGGGTAACAAGCAAATAAATTTTGCCGTTTCGTTGCGTTAAATTGTCAGATGTCTGTAAGTTGCTTTTTTCATTGTTGAACATAAAAACGTTGGGCTGTATGACCCGAATCCGACTGCAAAGTTATGAAAAAAAATGACAGATTGTAACCCCGAAACGCAAAAAAACTTTTATAATAATAATGTAACTTTTTTAATATAGGGGACATAAATTTTTTCCCTGACGCATTTTTTCCCGCTTGTAAACACATTTATCCGGTCTCAAAAATGAAATAAATTTATTGCAAATAATCGTTTTTTCAAATAAATTTACTACCTTTGCATTCACAATATATCGTATTCATGTTTAGGAAGAAGAAACTAATACAAGTTTGTTGTTTGGTTTTGGCAAATATAATTATTTCATTGTCAAATGCTTATTCACAAGACAGCATCGTTTGGCCGGAGCCGGTACCGGAGATTGTGCCTGTAAGCGCCAAGTCCGTTTTCTATAATTATGCCCGATTCGGTTATCTTCGACCGTTACGGATTGCCGCTTGTTTTTAAAGGGGTAGATTTCAGCTATCTTAAACTCACTGTTGAGCCGCTGTTGCCCGAAATGCCGCGCTCGAAGCCGCTTCTTCCGCTTCTGAAGCCCTTTACAAATCCTGAAAATCACGATGCTTTTTATCGCGATTTTGTCGATTCGGCCAGCCGCTATCATCCCGAACTGTTCAGTTATTTGCAGTCGCAGTTGCCAGAGAAGGTTGAACATCTGTCTGAAATGTCGCACAGCGTTATTCAAAATCTGTTCACATTAGATTTTGACCTTGATATTGAAAAAAAGAAAGCTCCGGAGCGTTTTACGCCAAAACGCCGTTACTGGACGTTGCATGGCAACAATACTGTAAAACTTTCGCAGAGTTATTTGTCGGGCAACTGGTATAAGGGCGGGTCGGGCAAATTCTGTTACTTTGTCAATATCGTTTGAAACCCACCCGCACGGCGACACACGCATTGCCGAGCCATTACCATAAGAGTTATACGGTCGCGGTTTTTTGAAACGTAGCCACGAGGCAAACGAGCCGCCGTAAGCACCTTTCGGGAATGGATATTTTTCGCACCACTCCCGCAGCGATTTTTCAAACGAAACGCCTTTTATCAGCGCATCCGCAACGGCAATAGTACAAATCGTATCGTCTGTAAAACTGCATTCGGGCGTAAAAAGTTCAAAATCCGTGCTTTTGCAGTTATTGAACTCAAACCGAGAACCCATTATGTCGCCTGTTATTGCTCCTAACATATCGTTTTTTTGTACAAAGGTACTAAAAACTAATCAAAGTACCGCCACAACCCGCCGAATATGTGCGAGGCGGTCGGCAAGAGTTTTATCCTGCCTGATAGTTTGCGATATTCGATTTCTTCTTTCAGCAGTTCGCCCGGATGCGTCGGGCAAAATCCGTATCCTAAATTAGCCATAATCGTTTATTTATGGTTTGACAAATCCAAAATATTACACACAGTTACAACCGTTTCCGATTCTACCTTGTTTGCAACAAACTCAATGCGATATTGGTCGTTTACCCGTATTGAAGAAATCCCTTTTTTTTCGCCTTTCAGTACCTCGTAATGCAGCGAATTGATTACAAATAAATCTTCGATACATTCGGCGTTTTCGAGGGTGTCAATACGCGATTTATATCGCTTTATCACGTCCGGCTGAAAACGGTATTTTTTATCCACCGTTTTGCCCTTGTAATAAAGGTCTGACAGGTATTCTTTTTCAAAAACAATTTCCATATCGCTTGTTTGTTCGCTGCAAAGATACAAATAATTTTTGAAATACGCAAAAAAAATGTATCTTTCATTGAAAATCGCGGCGGGTGGAATTGTGGACACGAGTTGATACCTGTTAATGAGGTGGCGGTGCCGGCGGATATTTTACAAAGATACAATAAACCGCTTGCTTGGCAAAAATTTGATAAAGAGGCAGATGTTTATAAACTTATGGCAGAGAGAGATAAACATAATTTTAGTGTTAAGTCATTCACATTAGATGAAAATAAATTTAATGAAATTGAAAAGTCAGGCTATCATATATTTAGAGGTTACGAGCCGGATATTATTTCAAAAGAAGATTGGATAAAAGCATATAATAACGGAGCAATGGCAAAATTTAATATACCTGAATACGAGAATACAATAAAAAAAATTATGGAAAAACAGGGAAAAGATGTTTGGTATCAGGAAAAAGAATTATCATACAATGATTACAATGGGCAATTTGAAATATCATTGCAAGGTAGGGTGGACGGTAAGTGGTTTTCTATTCGTCGTAAATTTTACCCTTCCAAAACAGTAGAACATTCATTATTTGAACTTGACGAATCTTTGCAGGGTAAAGGTATTGCAAAAGAATTATTTAGGCATCTTTATTCACAGTATAAAAATATGGGAATTAAAAAAATAATTATTCACGCCAATATTGATGTAGGTGGATATGCTTGGATGAAATACGGTTTTACGGCAAAAGCCGACCAGTATGATAAATTAGCAAGTTTTGCGACAATGAAAGCAAAGAATAAATATATATCAAACAGTAACAGGGATGATTTTATAGAATGGTTGAAACAATATAAGGGTAAAGACATACCTATTTATAAACTTGCGGATAAAGAATACGCATACGGTTTATTGGAACATACGGAATGGAACGGGTTTTTAGATTTTGAGAATACATAACAGGTCAATGTGTTTGAAAATTATATCAAATGGAAATAATCCAAGACGGTAATCCATTTTCTTTTCTATGATATACTTTATCTACATTATAATTGTATTGCTGTAAAGTTAGACCATTGTTTTCCAATGCAATTTTAGGCTCTACTCCTCGCTCTATTTGGGCGTGGGTAGCCATAATCAGCAGTTCCATAGCATCTTCGGGACTGTCGCAAAATTCGAGGTGCATTTTTGTTGTTAATTCTTCTTTCATTGTATATATTTTTTCTGCAAAGGTACTGTCTTTTGTTTGAAAACCAAAAAAAACGGCTCAAATATTTGGATAGTTGTAAAAATACAACTATCTTTGCAGTATGAAAATCTGGAAGGTAAGGGATATTATCAGTTATATTGAAACAGACGGGTGGTATATGGTAAGTCAGAAAGGCAGCCACCGTCAATTCAAGCACCCGATAAAGAAAGGTCGTGTAACTGTACCCGGCGCACTAAACGACGACTTGCCACCCGGAACATCAAAAAGCATATTAACTCAGGCAGGGCTTTACGGCGACGCCTCAAACAGATAAAAACAGAATGGAAAAAGTAATCGTAACAGTAGAAATGACGGACAACAACTATGCCGCCTATTTGGAAAAACTTCCGGGCTGTGTATCAACCGGCAAAACGTTTGAAGAACTGAAACAAAACATCGTTGAAGCAATCGGGTTTCATCTCGAAGGCATGAAAGAAGACGGGGAAAAACCTGCTTTCAGCTCGGAATATGAACTTATATATCGCTTTGACCCCGAAAGCCTTTTGAAACACTACGACGGTATTTTTACAAAAGCCGCCTTGGAACGTTTGACCGGAATAAACCAACGGCAGTTACAGCGTTATTCTTCCGGTGCAAGCCGCCCGCGCTCATCTCAGTCGCGCAAAATTAACCGAGCCTTGCATCATTTGGGAAATGAACTGTTAGCGGTTGAGTTATAGCGACAATAAAATTAAGGGATTCTTATAAAAAACAAAGGCGCATTGCTGCGCCTAATGTGTCTGAGTGTATTGCTTAACATTCGGCAATTGCGTCCGACTTCGCTTCAACTCTGGCGGGAAAACTACCTTTCGATAACAGCCCCTTGACGCCACAAAATTACAAATAAAATTTCAATTACCAAATAAAATTTTATGTTTTTAGGGCATAAAAAAATGAATTTTTGTCAAAAATAAGTCGAAAGGCAGAATCATTGCTAATCCGCTGCCGGTCAGCATTCCGACGATTAACGAGAAAATCTGCGACTTATATGGAAACAGGTAGCGGAAAAAATAACTCAAATTGCGTTTCTGTTTTTCTTCGTCGTCCGCCATATTGTAGAACTCCGGCGAAGGCTCTAATAATAAGGCTGTTCCGGTATCGCGCCCGCCCGATTTGGATGAAATCCAGCAACGTTTGAACTCTTCCTCGTTCATTACGTATTTTTCTCCTGCCGGGTCGGAAATGTAAAAACGCGCCTTCGCGCATTTATAAAGGACAACAAAATGATTCTGGTTCCAGTGCAGAATGCAGGGCAGGGGCGCATTTTCAACAAGTTGCTGCAAGTCGATTTTTACCCCTGTGGTATGAAACCCGATTGATTCGGCAGCGTCGCTGATGCCCAGCATCGACACGCCTTCGCGGGTAATAAAACTCTTTTCCCGCAGGGTTTGCAGCGAATAACTCCGCCCGTAATGCTTCGCTATCATGCGGAGGCAGGTGGGGCCGCAGTCCATCGCGTCTAATTGGGTGTAGTGGGGGAAAGAACGCAACATTTAATAAGTTATTGTCTTTTCAAAACATTTATTAACGCTGATTTTGAAATCATTGAGAAAAGTTGATGTTGGACGAGGCGCATTTCCATTTATTATCTTGTGTTCGCCATTCAAAATGATATAGCGAGGTATGCCTGTAAATAGAAGATATGTATTTAACGGCGAGGTTTTGCTGTCTAACAGCATAAATTGATTCCTCTCAATACCTAACCTTTCTGCTGCATTATTCCAATTAGGTTCTTTATCGCCTATTGCAATATAAACATACTCAACGTCTTGTTGAGCAACAAATTCCTTTGCATCTTGAGAGTCCTCGATATCACTGATACAAGGGGCGCA
>JAISUN010000122.1 GCA_031272085.1 Dysgonamonadaceae bacterium
CGAAAGTATTTTACGTGCAGGTATGATTTTGAATTGGAAGCGCTTGTCCGCTCGATTTGGGATGGCGCAGGACTTGTTGAAGCGCCGGTGCGTGTTTATTATCCACCTGAAAATGAGCGTGTTTCTCATTTTAAACCGGCTCTCGATTTCACAAGAATCAGCATTTTAAATACCTGCTTGGTTTTTATTGCATTTTTTTGGATAAAACCGCGCAATTTTTTCCGTCAAATCAATCGCGAGAGCGTGAGGAAATTTTTTCACGAGCAGATTCTTGCCACAACCTTTACCGATTCGCAAATAGCGCTGTCCGTCTCGCTCGGAATCTTGTGCGGAATAATCCCGTTTTGGGGCTATCAGATGATAGTTGCATTTTCGCTTGCGCACTTTTTCCGGTTAAACAAAGCAATCGCGCTTGTAGCCTCGAATATCAGCATTCCGCCGATGATTCCGTTCATTCTCTACGGCAGCCTGAAAGTGGGAGCGTGGATAACGGGAAAAGCCGATACTGTGGGTATCGGCGATATTTCATTTTCGAGCGTAAAAAGCAATTTACTGATGTACCTTGTCGGCAGTTTTGCGCTGGCAGTAATAGCGTCGGCGATTACCGGGGTAATCACCTACGCTCTGCTGAAAATATTTCGGAAATAAGCCTGATTAAAATCTTCCGCCGCCGCCGAAGCCGCCGCCGCCTCCGCCTCTGAACCCGCCGCCTCCGGGAGGGGGGCCGCCGAACGGGAAGCGTCCGCTGCCTTGCGGAGCCTGAAAATTGGTGAAGTTATACACAAAACTTAACAGAAAATAACTCGGCATTACTAAGGATTCTGTCGCCGAAAAGCCGTTGGTAGTGCTGCTTGCAGTGATGCTGCGGCGGTTTTGAAGAATATCAAAAAGTTCGAGTTTCAAGCCGCCGTTGCCGTATTTCCCGCTCAAAATGCGGTTTTTCGCTATCGAAGCGTTCCACAGCGTTTGCGGAACATTGTAGGCCGCGCTCAATCCGGTAACTTTTGAATAGTTTATATTGCTGTCAATCACCCAGTTATAGGGCAATTCGAGAGTAAAAAATCCGCCGCCGCCGAGGTTGAACGTCCGCTGATTGTTTTCGGTATTGAGGGTATAAACCACGTTGTTGTACGAAAAATTACCGTTAAGGCCGATGAACAGCGAAGTTTTACTGTTTTCGTTACTCGTTGTCTTGAAATTGATTCCCGGCATTGTCGAAACCGCCGTCGATTTTCCAATATTTTGCTTGTCGTTTACAAACGAATTTGAGTTTGTATATCGGAACATCGTAAAGTCGGAAACCGTAAAACGCTTATTTTTCAGCGGGACATTAAACATTCCCATTACAGAGGAATTCCAGTTGCCGTTGATGTTGCGGTAAGTCGTCAAACGCTTGCCCTGGTCGAGCATTTGCGTTACGGAAGCAATGTCGTTGAACGAGATATTGCCGTTGGCATTGAAGCGGTACATCAACTGCGTTTCGGGAACATATTTGCTGAATTCCAAACGCAACTGATTGGTATATCCGGGTTTTAGTTCAGGATTTCCCTGTACTAAATTTGTCGGGTCGCGCTCGTCGATGTAGTCGCGCAACTGCGCCGCCGAAGGCTGGCTTGTCTGGCCTTCGTAGTTGAACCGCAAACTGGAACGTTCGCCGAATTCGTAACGGAAACTGACTACCGGCGAGAAGTTTACAACATTCTGCTCAATGGTCGAGATGACTGAATCGCCCATTATGTTATTCAGTCTGCCGTCTAAGTCGTGAGCGATATAATAGTTCGGAATCAGGCCTGTCGAAGGTTGAAGCGTCTTGTTCACCGATTTCGTGGGGTCGATATTGAACCCGAAAGTCAGGTCGTATTTTTTCGTTTCGCGCAGTTTGAGGTTCAGGCCGAAGCGCTGCTCGGTAGATGTTCTGCTTGTGCTGCGGCTTTGCGAGGGATTGATAACTGCGGTATCCATCAGCGTAGAATAGTCAAACAGCGGCGTTCCAAGTATGTCGTAAGTGCTGTTGATAGCGTCGGTTTCCGTCTGCGAAATGCGGTAAACTGCTTGAAGCAGGAATTTACTGCTCAACGGTTCGACATACGAAACGTCGATGCGGTAGGTGCTGTTGTCGTTATCGTTTTCGCTACGCTGATTGCGGTAGGTTGTGTTGTCGTAAACGCCGTTGGTGTAGTTATCGCTTTTCCAGTAACTTCTGCCCTGCGACCACGAATTGCTGAGGGTTCCGCGTGCGCTGACGCTGAAAACCCGGCCTTCTTTTGACGAAAAACGATGAGCAAAATCGAGGTTTCCGCCAAAACTGTATGTACGGCTTTTATTGTCGCTCAACGTGTTAGCGTTGAAAATGGTTTGCATCGTATTGTAGTCGAGGCGTTGCGTAGTCTGGTCGCCATCGTTGCCGGTAAGGTTTATGCTGGCGTTGGGACGGATAATGAGCGTGTTTTGCTCGTTGGGTTTCCATTCTATTCTTGCGCGGGCAAAAACTCTGTCGCCGTTGTAATTTGTATAATTTTTGGCGTTGTCGAGTTGCGACTGAACGTCGGCGATTGTCGTTGTTTCCGATGTTGTTTCCGAATGGTTGTCCTGCGCCATATAGCCGACATTCCCGTTTATTTGCAGGGTTTTCGACACTTCTTTGTTGAAATCGAACATCAGGTTTTTGGCTTTTGTGATGCCGGGCATTCCGCCGCCTCCACCGCCGCCTCCGCCTCCGCCCATGACGTTTCCGCCGCGAAGGTTGTTTGTGTTGTTGGCTCCGAGCATTATTGTATAGCGGTCGCTGCCTGCCGAATGGTTGGCAAATGCGCTGCCCGAATAACGCAAGTCGTTGTCGTTTTGCAGGTCTGCGCCCGCTCCGGCCTGTGCATTGACGATGGTTCCGTTAAGTCCCGCTCCGGCTTTGGTTGTAAGGTCGATAACGGTTTCTTCCTCGCCGTCGTCGAAGCCGGTCATTTGAGCCTGCTCGGTTCTGCGGTTGAAGACTTTCAGTTTTTCAACCATTTCGGCCGGCAAGTTTTTCGATGCTATTTGCGGGTCGTCTTTGAAAAAATCTTTTCCATCGACCATAAATTGCGTAACGCTTTTCCCACCTATTTTTACGTTGCCGTTGTCATCGACTTCGGCTCCGGGGATTCGTTTTATAAGGTCTTCAAGCACAGCATTTTCGGGAGTTTTATACGATTTGGCGTCGTATTCTATTGTGTCGCCTCTGACTGTAACTTCCGGCACTTTTCCTTCCACAACCGCCTCTTTCAGCAAGATAGCGTCGGGTTTTACGGTTATCTGGCCAAGATTCATTGCGGCTTGGTCGGAACGAAGCGTAACATTCTTGAAATAAGGCATATAGCCGAGGTAAGTTATTTTCAAAATATAACTTCCTGCTGAAAGTTCCGTAATTCGGAAGCGGCCGGTAGTGCCGGCTACATCGCCTTTGATGTAAACGCTGTCTTTGGGCGTGAGGAGTTCGACGCTTGCCGAAACTGCCGGTTCGCGGGTATCTTCTTCGATAACTGTTCCGCTGATTGTCAAGTTTTTTTGGCCTATCGCTAAAGCCGACCAAAAAAGCAGAATTGTGAATAATGAATGACGTATCATAAATTTTTAAAATTTTTACTGTTTTTTTGACTGAAAACATTGGATAAAGTTTAATTCAAACACTTATTTTTGTATTTTTAACTCAATTTGCCCGATTTTTCGTGAAAAATGTGTAACTTGCAGCGTTTTTTTAGAACATAATCCTCGATATGAAAGATTTTCTGCAACTGCTTCGGCGGTTTATTCCCCCATATAAGAAGTACTTATGGTTAAGTATAGTGATGAACGTACTATCGGCTCTGCTTAACCTTGTTACTTTCGCTATTATCAAACCAATCCTTGAAATGCTGTTCAAAACCGAAACTGCGGTTTACAACTATATCCCGATTGACGTTTCGTCGGCAGATTTCTGGAAAAATGCCGGCGACGTTATCAAAAACGATTTTTTCTGGTATATTTCGCAAATAATAGGCAGTTACGAGGCTAAAATAGCGCTTTTGCTGATGGCCGTTTATTTGGTTGGAGCAACCATTTTGCGGACGGCCGCGATGTATCTGTCATATTATTATATGATTCCAATTCGGACGGGCGTAGTGCGCGACATCCGCAACCAGATAAACGACAAGATTTTACGCCTGCCGTTGGCCTTCTTTTCCGAAGAGCGGAAAGGCGATATTCTGGCGCGTATTTCGGGCGACGTAAACGAGATAGAGGCTTCGATAATGAGTTCGCTCGATATGCTGTTCAAAAATCCGGTTTTGATAATAATTTATCTGCTGGGAATGATTTTTATCAGTTGGCAACTCACTCTGTTTGTGCTGATTCTGCTGCCGATAGCCGGCTACGTAATGGGCAGGATAGGCAAAACGCTGAAACGTACCTCGTTCATCGGACAGCAACAGTGGGGTTTTCTGATGTCGCAAATCGAGGAAACGCTTGGCGGACTGCGGATTATAAAGGCATTCAATGCCGAAAACAAGATTTCGAGCCACTTTCACGAAACAAACGATATTTACAAGAACACAACCAACCGCATTTTCCGCCGCCAGCAACTCGCACACCCGATGAGCGAACTGCTCGGCACAATCACCATCGCAATAGTCCTCTGGTACGGCGGAACGCTGATTTTGAGCGATAATACCTCAATCGACGGCGCCTCGTTTATCCTGTTTTTGACCATTTTTTACCTCATAATAAATCCGGCAAAAGACCTCTCGAAATCGGTATATTCCATTCAAAAAGGACTTGCTTCGATGCAAAGGGTAGATAAGATTTTGAGCGCCGAAAATAACATTAAAGACCCCGTAAATCCGAAAACGGCAAGCATCGAGCAGCAAATCGAATACCGCAACGTCCGCTTCAAATACGACGAACGCTGGGTTGTGAAAAACGTGAGCCTGACAATCGAAAAAGGAAAAACCGTTGCGCTGGTAGGCCAGTCCGGTTCCGGAAAATCGACGATGGCCGACCTGTTGCCGAGGTTTTACGACATTCAGGAGGGCAATATCCTGTTCGACGGCGTTGATATTCGCGAACTTCGCGTCCACGACCTCCGTCGGTTAATGGGAATCGTTCATCAGGAGGCAATCCTGTTTAACGATACCTTCTTCAACAATATTGCTTTCGGAGTGGAAAACGCAACAATGGAGCAGGTTGTCGAGGCTGCTCGGATAGCCAATGCCCACGATTTTATTATGGAAACGGAAGACGGCTACGAAACCAATATCGGCGACCGCGGCTGCAAACTGTCCGGCGGCCAGCGGCAGAGAATCAGCATTGCAAGGGCGATTCTGAAAAATCCGCCCGTTCTGATTTTCGACGAGGCGACGTCGGCCTTGGATACCGAATCGGAGCGTTTGGTTCAGGACGCACTCGACAAACTGATGAAAAACCGCACCATACTCGTTATTGCGCACCGTCTGTCCACAATTCGCAATGTCGACCTGATTTGCGTAATGCACGAAGGCGAAATAGTGGAGCGCGGAACTCACGATGAACTCATCGCTCTGAACGGCTTTTATGCGCGGCTTTGCGAGATGCAGGCCTTCTAAAATCAGCCGGAAATATTTTAAAAACGCAAAAATGCGGTAAATAAAATCAGTTTTTTTTGTAAAATTCAAAAAAACGTTTTATCTTTGCACCCGCAAATGCGGAAATAGCTCAGTTGGTAGAGTATGGCCTTGCCCCAAAAGGTACACGGTAAACCGGCCTTGGCAAGGGCGATGCTGACTGGCAGAAGTTGCGGAAATAGCTCAGTTGGTAGAGCACGACCTTGCCAAGGTCGGGGTCGCGGGTTCGAGTCCCGTTTTCCGCTCACTTTGTTTTCATTTTAATTTTAAGAGTTAATTAAATGGTCTGCCCGGATGGTGGAATGGTAGACACGCAAGACTTAAAATCTTGTGACCATTACGGTTGTGCGGGTTCAAGTCCCGCTCCGGGTACAGATAAAAATTATTTCCCCAAAACAATTTTTTCAGCCTGAACCTCGCCTTTTAAGAACAGCGAGGCAAGGGAATTGAATTTCTCTGCCGAATCGGTAGTGTAGAAGCGACAAACGGAATTTTTGGAGCATCTGCCGTCTATTTCGGGATGGCGGTGCAGGTAATCTTTCAGGCTTTCGGCTACCAGAGCGCCTTGCGCGATAAGATTCACGCCTTCGGGAAGGTATTTCCTGATTTTCGCTTCCAGCAGCGGATAGTGCGTGCAGGCTAAAATCAGGGTGTCAATCTGCGGGTCTTTTTTCAGGATATTGTTTATGTGCTGCCGGACGAAATAATCGGCTCCTTCCTTGTCGTGTTCGTTGTTTTCGACAAGCGGAACCCACAGCGGGCAGGCCTCGCTGACGACAGTCGTTTCCGGAAAAAGTTTATGAATTTCTATCGGGTAGGAACCTGAATTTACGGTGCCTTCGGTACCGAGAATGCCGACGTGTCCGGATATGGAAATCCGCCCGACGTTTTCTACTGTCGGACGGATAACTCCCAGAACTCTTCTGTCGGGCGCCAAATCGGGTAAATCGTGCTGCTGAATTGTCCGTAAAGCCTTGGCCGAAGCAGTGTTGCAGGCTAAAATAATTAATGGACAACCTTGCTCGAAAAGCCAGCGGACGGCTTGAAGAGTAAACTCGTAAACTGTTTCAAATGAGCGGTTTCCGTAAGGCGAACGGGCATTGTCGCCCAGATACAAATAATCGTATTCGGGCAAACAAGAACGTACTTTATCCAAAATGGTCAGTCCGCCGTAACCCGAATCGAAAACTCCTACGGGGCCTTTCATCGGCGCAGTCGTTTTATTTTAAGCCAAGTTTGGCCTTTACAAGCGGCGCAACGTTGGTGCTCTGCGGCGAAACGTAAAGAATAGCGTTGGCGTCGAGTACGTAAGAGAAATGATTTTCAATTCCTACTTCTTCGAGGGCTTTCTTGAATTTTTCCTGAATCGGAGTCAGCAAACGTTGCTGCAATTCTTGAAGACGCTGCTGCGAATCCTGCTGAAAGGCTTCCGCACGCTCGGAAATACTTTGTATCTCCCTGTATTTTAGGATTTTAATGTTTTCGGGCAACGAATCCTGCATCTGAACAAAGTCCGACTGCTTTTTAGTATATTCGTCTTCCAACTCTTTTATAGTGCTTTGGAAAAGAGCAACTTGCCGCTGGATGGAATCGTTCATCAACTTGACTTCGGGCATCTGGCTCATAACCTCCATCGTGTTGATGTAGCCTACTTTAATCGCTTCCTGCGCAAAAAGGGCGGCAGGCATTACAAAAAGAGTCAATAAAAAGAATTTTCTTACCATAATTTTTGAATGTTTTTTATTTTTTTTTGTTAATAAATTTTGCTGCAAAGATAATCAATTATTTTGAATATCCGAGTTTTGTTAGCACTTCGTTGCTAATATCTATCCGCGGCGAGGCAAAAATGATGCTCATAGCCGAGGCTCTATCGACAACTACGGAGTAGCCCTGCCGCTCGGCAATTTCCTTTACGGCCTCGTAAATTTCGTCCTGAATGGGCTTTATGAGGCTTTCGCGTTTCTTAAACAGTTCGCCGTCGGTACCGAAATATTTTCGTTTCAGTTCCTGCGCTTCCTGTTCTTTGGCCACTATTTCGGCTTCGCGTTTGGTTTTCATCTCGGCAGAAAGGAAAACAAGGTCGGCCTGATAGGTTTTGTACAAATTTTGCGCTTCCTGCTGCACGGCTTCAACTTCGTTCTGCCACTTTTTCGATATGGCGCTCAACTGTTCGTCGGCCATTTCGTAGGCCGGAATATTTTTCAGGATATATTCCATATCAATCAGCGCAAATTTCTGCGCGTTTGCTCCGACGCAGGCCAGAGCAAATAATACTGTCAATACTGCAAACTTTTTCATATCTGAATCTTTTTTAATGTTTTTATTTTCAAATTAGACTTTTTTGCCGGCGCAACGTTTAAAATTCCTGACCGAGAATGAAGTGGAACTGGCTTCCGCTGATGCCGGTGCTTGCGCCCGATACATTGGGAGCGTAGTAGAACGGCTGGTCGAATCCGTAGCCCCAGTCGATGCCCATTAATCCAATCATAGGCAGGTAAATACGCGCTCCTACGCCGGCCGAGCGTTTCAATTTGAAGGGGTTAAATTCCTTCATATCGTGCCATGCGTTTCCTGCTTCCAGAAATACGAGGCCGTAAATTGTGGATGTCTGTTCGAGCATAAACGGATAGCGAAATTCGAGCGTGAGGCGCGAGTAGCCGTAGCCTTCGTATCCCGACGGAGTCAGCGCTCCGTTGCCGTAACCGCGCAAGCCGACTGTTTCGGTGGCGTACATGCTGGAATAGCCGGTCATTCCGTCGCCGCCCACGTAGAACGTCTGGAAAGGCGAAACCTTGTGCGAGTTGTAGGAACCCAGAAATCCGTATTCGGCGCGGCTCATCAATACCGGGGTACGCTTCTTTTCGGCAGTGTAGGAGGCTAACGGTATAAATATTTTTCCTTTGAATTTCCATTTGTGATACTCTATCCACCTGTTCAACCGCTGGTCGTCGGAACTCATCGAGGCGTAATCAAGCCCGTCCCAGAGCGAGTAAGGCGGAGTTGCGTAAACAGAAACCGAGAACTGCGAACCTGAGCGCGTGTAGAGCGGGTTGTCGGTAGAGTTGCGCGACAGGGTGAGGCCGAGCGAAAGGTCGTTTGCCGTACCGTTCTGGACGAGGAAATAAGCCCAGTCTTTCAGGATATAGTGCTGGAACGAGAGTTCGGCCATAAAGTTGAACAGGTAATCAGGCCACGAAAGGCGTTTTCCGTATCCGGCCGAAATGCCGATAATTTTCATCGACTTGTTTTCGTCGTAAGCCGCTCCGCTGTAATCGTAAGAACTGCCGTATCCGTATCCGCTGTAATAATACGGATTGTTGTACAGATACTGGTAATAGCGGCTGTCCATATCGCTCATTACCATATAGTAGGCGCTCAAAGAGAATGAATTTGGACGCCGTCCGCCGAACCAAGGCTCGAAGAACGAGATGCTGTATGATTGATAATATTTTCCGTTGGTCTGGCCGCTCAAAGTCAGCGTCTGGCCTTCGCCCTGCGGGATAATTCCCTTGTAAGTGCTTGGATGAAGCAGGTTTGCGAATGAGAAGTTCGAGAATTTGAGGCTCATCTTGCCGATAACGCCGGTTTGTCCCCATCCGGCCGAAAATTCTACCTGGTCGTTGGCTTTCGAGGTCAGGTTGTAGGAAATATCGACTGTTCCGGCTTCCTGATTGGGGTCGATTTTCGGCTCCAAATGTTCGGGGTCGAAATGTCCCATCTGGGCTAATTCGCGGAGGCTGCTCATCAGGGCTTCCTTGTTGAACAACTGTCCGGGTTTTGTGATGAGTTCGCGGCGGATGATGTCTTCGTAAAGACGGTCGTTTCCGTTGATTATTACTCGGTTAAGCGTTGCTTTGCGGCCTTCGCTGATGCGGATTTCGAGGTCGATTGAATCGTTTTCGACGTGAGTTTCAACCGGCTCTATGTAGGCGAAAATGTAGCCTTCGTTTGAGTAATAATTTATTATTGCGTCGTCTTTTGTATTCAGTTTTTCGTTCAGTTTTGTCTGGTTGTAAACGTCGCCTTCTTTCATATCCAAAAGGTCGGACAGGCGGTCGGACGGATATTCGGTATTTCCCACCCACGACACGTTTCTGATGTAGTATTTATCGCCTTCTTGAAGGTTGATGTGGATTGCCACGTGCTTGTCGTCAATCTGCGAAACGCTGTCGGACACGATTTCGGCGTCGCGGTAGCCTTTTTCGTTGTATTTTTCAATTATATGAATCAGGTCGTTTTTATATTCTTCCTCTACGAATTTCTTGGTGCTGAACAGTTTACGCGCCCAAAACAGGGGTTTGTCCTTGAACATTTGCCAAGTGTTGCCTTCGTTTGTTTTTTTCATCGCCGTTTTCAGGTCGTAATCCGAAAGGGCTTCGTTGCCGTTGAAGTATATTTTCTTGATTTTTGTTTTTTCGTTTTTGTCAATCGTGATGTCGAGGATTACCTTGCCTTTTTCGGACACGTCGTCGTACTGGCGGACTGCGATGCCGGCGTTGCTGAATCCTTTTTCGTCGAAATACTGTTTAATCCTGATTTTTATGCGGTTCACGATATTCGGGTTGATTTGGATATTTTTTACCATACCGATTTTGGCCTCCAAATCTTCGCGTTCGCCTTTTTTAACTCCGTGATACTCAATGTTTGACACGAGAGGCGCGGGTTTCAGTTTCACTTCGAGCCAAACGCTGTCGTCGGTCATTTTGCTGGCTTCAATCTGAACGTCGGAAAACAGTCCGTTTTTCCAGTATTGGCGGGTAGCGGCGGTTATTTCGTCGCCCGGAATTGCCACTCTTTGGCCGACCTGCAAGCCCGAAACTCCGACAAGGATATAGTCTTCGTAGCCGGAATTTTCGACGCCGGAAACCTTAATCTGGGCTATTGCATATTTCTTGTTTTTGTTGCTCAACGAGTACGAAACGACGGGAGGTTTCTCTTGCGTTTCGGAAACGGCGCTTTGTGGAGCGTAACCGGCAAGCGGAATGGTATCGGTTTTTACCACGTCCTCCTGCGCTTTCAAGGCTGTTGCTGTTAAAACAGTCAGGCCAAAAAGTAATATTTTTCTAAACATATCTTTTGTAATGCGTTTCTAATCAGTTTTATTTTCGGTTTGCACCTGTTCGCCGGTTTTTCCGAATCGGCGCTGCCTGTGCTGGTAATCGACTATTGCGGCGTACAGTTCTTCTTCCCTGAAATCAGGCCAGTAAACGTCCGAAAAATAGAGTTCGGCGTAGGCCGACTGCCAGAGCAGGTAGTTGCTCAAACGTTTTTCGCCTCCGGTTCTGACGAGCAGGTCGGGGTCGGGTATTCCGGCGGTAAACAGGTTGTCGGCAACTGTCTGTTCGTCAATATCTTCTGCTTTCAGCGAGCCGTTTTCCACCTGAACGGCTATCCGGCGGGCGGCTTCGGTCAGTTCGCGGCGCGAGGAATAACTTAATGCTAAAATCAGCGTCAGGCCGGTGTTTCCGCTTGTTTCTGTCAAACATTCGCCGAGTTTCTGGCGGGTAAGGGGCGGAAGCAGGTCGATGTCGCCAATAGCGAGCAGGCGGACGTTGTTTGTCATCAGGTCGGCGGCTTCGTTGCGGATGGCTGTAACCATCAGTTCCATCAGCGCGTCGATTTCTTCTTTGGGGCGTTTCCAGTTTTCGGTCGAAAAAGTATATACAGTCATATATTTTACGCCGAGGCGACCGGCCGCTTCCGATACTTTACGAACGGAAACGACGCCTTCCTTATGACCCATTATCCGGCTCATACCGTGCTGTTTAGCCCATCGCCCATTGCCGTCCATTATTACGGCGATATGTTGCGGAAGCCGTGTTAAATCAATAGATTCCCTTAATGACATTTTATTCGTTTGTACATTTTCTGTCGTTGGGGCCGAAGTCCCAAGTAAGCGACAACATCAACGTATTGCAGTTGTCGTTATTCTTCAAAAAACCGTATCCTGTGCCGTAGGGGTTGTCGAGCGCAAATCCTTCTTTTGAAGGGGAATCGAACGAGTCCGAAAACAGATGGTTAATCGTGTATTCCAATCCCAGATTGAGCCGGTTTACGATTTTGTATTTTATCCCGATACCAAGGGGGAGGCGCATGGCGAAGAAAGTGCGTCCATCGCCCGGAGCGAGGGTAAAACCAAGTCCGGCAGTGATGTATGGCGCAATTCGGCTCGTGTTCAGGTAGGCAAATTTGTCGCTGTAAGGCAGGAAATTAAATTCCATCTGTCCGCCCAGCCCGAAAAATGTCCGGTTGAAGGCCGCCTGCTGATTGTCGAAGAAGACGTTTTCAGTATTTTTCGTGTCGCCCGAAACTTTTCCCGCCATAAGGTCGGCCTTAAAAGCCCAGCGGAAATTGAAATTCCTGCGGAAAACCAGTCCGCCTGCGGGATTCATGCCCTGCAAGCGCGAAGTTTCGTTGGCGTCGCCCATGTACATCGACGTTCCTAACATTCCCCCGATTTCGTATTTATATTCCTGCGCAACCGCTGTTGTGCAGGCCAACAGAGCAAAGACTGCTATAAGCGTTCCCAGCCTGTTCGTGTATTTTTCCGAAGCCGTTTTCATCGTTAATCAACTGTTTTTAGACAACATTACTGAATTAAAACGGAAAAACAGCCTCAAAATTATATTTTCCAATTTTTTTAAAGAACGTTAAACGTTTTTTTGTTTATCCAAACTTGCCATATTTCGGGCAAAATTGCGTTGTTGCGGTCTTTTCCGCCTACGATGTAGAACGTTTTTCCATCGGTGGCCGGCACTACCGAAGCGTTTTTGCGCAGTTTAAAGTCCGAGGGCGGCAGGCATTTATCAGGCCTTTTGCCCCAGGTAACGCCTCCGTCGATTGACGACCAGATGGAATCGTTCATCGTCTTGCTTTCGTCTTGCCGCTGCCCGTTCAAAACCCATATTTCGTTGTTGTAATCCAGAATGTTGCAGCCGTCCAAAGCGGGGAAAACGTTTGCCTTATCGGCAGTCAGCCGTCCCCAGTAGAGGCCGTCTTCGGTTGACCAGACTTCATTGAGGATTTTTCCGCCGATGCTTGTTCCGCCTGCTATTGTTATCCTCTGTGTCAAAAATATTTCGGAATTAATCGTTGAAAAGCCGTTTACCGGAAAAAATTCCAAATCGGAAGCGCTGTAACTCTGGCTGTATTCAATTTTTCCATCGTTAATAACTGCAAATTGGTACACCGGACTCGGGCCTTCCCCTGTTGGAATTAAAACCTGATGTATGGCGAGGCCTCCCTTTTGTGTTGTAGAAGGTTTCAAATATCCAAGCACGCTGTAAACTTCGGAAACAGGATATCCCAATGCCTGTACCTGCGTCCATTCGGTTGCGTCTTTGCCGGTCGAATACAAATAGCGCTGTTCGGTACAGACAAAGAGGCTGTCTTCCGTACCTTTTATCTGCTCTATAATTGCGTCGTCGGGCAGGCCGGTAAGCGTTTCCTGCGTCCAAGTCTGCATATCGGTTGATGAATAAAGTTCAATTTTACCGGCATTTTTGGCGAAAGTCAGGTATTTTCCCTTGTAATGCAGGGTTTTAGTTTCGTCAAATTTTCCTAAATCCAAGTTGTTTTCGATTTTTACATATTGCATCGAATCTGGGTCAACCTGATGGATATTCAGTTTTACGGTATATTCTTTTGTATTGCCGTTGTAGGCATAAACCCTGATTCGGAGCGGACGGCGGACGTCTAACGAATCGCCGGAACTTACCCAGGTAGAATCCGGAACCGCGGTCGTATCATTAGGCGTGATGTTCAGCACATTGCCTGTCGAGCCGGAACCGCTGGTGTATGTAACTATCGCTTTATAAATGACTTCCGTGCCGAAAGCCATAGAATCGTAGTTGAATATTTCGCCTTTTTCCTGGTCAATGGAAAAAACTACCGAATCAAGCGCGGGCAGCGAATCGCTCGTCAAACTCCACGAAATGAGTTCTGCGTCGGAATAGACGAAAGTTTCATAATCTTCGTCGTCGCCGAAGAAATTACAGCCGGCAGCCAGACTTACGGTCAGGAGTATGCACAATATATAAAATCCGTTTTTCAAAAACATATATGAATTATTTTACTAATCAAACTGCAAAAGTAGTAACATTTTTGAGTAAAATTGCTATGTTGGTAAATATTTATGAATTTTTAGGGTTTCGAGGCGTTTAAATAGTGAAAAATAAATGAATTTTCACATTTTTCAATATTTTTCAGTATTCCTTTCGGACGTGGCGCAGGCACTCCCTCGCCAAGTATAAAAGGCGCAATTTCGACTTGAATTTCATCCCAAAGTTCTTCGTTGAGAAAAGAATTGAGCAATTTTGCGCCGCCTTCCACTATCAGCGACTGGATTTTCTGCCCGCGAAGCGCCGAGAGTTGCTCTGACAGCGGTAATCGGCTGTCAGCCGTTGTTTTCAGCGGGTCGTTTCCGCTCCAAAAACGGACGTTCAGTTGAGGTTTGTCGAGCAGCATAGTCCGCTTGCCGACCATAATTGCGGCCTCTTCCGCCCGCAATTTGTGAACCAGCATTTGCGTAAAATCGTTGGAAAAACGGAAAGGCCGTTGTCCGTCGCCTTCCTCGCGGAGCCTGTCCATAAATCCGTCGGACGAGCAAGCCCATTTCAGAATTACATAAGGCCTTTTGTGCTGGATATAAGTGAGATAGCGTTTATTTAGTTCTTTACATTCCTCTTCGAGGACGCCGCTGACGACTTCGATTCCGGCCTGCCGCAGAATTTCTGCTCCGCGTCCTGAAACCTTGCCGAAAGGGTCGATATGCCCGATTACAACCCGTTTGAGCGCTTTTTTGACAATCAATTCGGCGCAGGGAGGCGTTTTCCCGTAATGAGCGCAAGGTTCGAGATTGACGTAAAGCGTGGATTCGCGCAAAAGAGATTCATCTCTTACAGAGGCGATTGCGTTCACTTCGGCGTGAGCCTCGCCGTATTTGCGGTGGTATCCCTCGCCGATAATCAAGCCATTATGCACCACGACCGCTCCCACCATCGGATTTGGGGCAGTAAAACCGCGGCCAAGAGCGGCAAGTTGCAGGCAACGGCGGATGTATTTTTCGTCAATATTCATTTTTTTTCGTAAATTTGCGCCTATGAAAGAAACTGTTTCATTCATAAAAAGCGGGTTGCAAAATCTTTATACCGCTACGGAAATCAGGGAGTTAACTTCTCTGATTTTGGAATCGGTTTGCAGGCTCGACCGCACTGCGGTTTTGCTCCGCAAAGATACGCAATTATCTTCAAACGAGAAAAACCGGATTGCCGAGATTGTCGCCGAACTGCAAAAACGCCGCCCTATCCAGTACATTCTGGGTGAAACGGAGTTTTACGGGCTGACGTTTAAAGTAAATGAAAATGTACTTATTCCCCGCCCCGAAACCGAAGAATTGGTCGATTGGATAGTGCGTTCCGAAACTTCGCCGAAAATGATTCTTGACTTCGGAACCGGTTCGGGATGTATCGCTATTGCGCTGGCCAAGCGTTTTTGCGAAGCCGAAGTTTTTGGACTTGATTTTTCCGAAAACGCTATCGCCGCGGCAAAAGAAAATGCCGAAAAAAACCGCGTAAAAACGCACTTCCTCAAATTTGACATACTAAACGACTGTATATCAGATTGTTTTGGTGAAAATCCCGATTTGATTGTCAGCAATCCGCCTTACGTAGTTCCGTCGGAAAAGGCCGCAATGGAGCGGAATGTGCTTGATTTTGAGCCACATTCGGCGCTGTTTGTGCCGGAGGAGCAGCCCCTGCTGTTTTACGAGCGCATCGCCGACATCGCTTTGCAAATGCTGAACCGCGGCGGAAAACTTTATTTTGAAACAAATGCGCATTTTGCCCGCCAAACGGCTGAAATGCTTGAAAATAAGGGATTTATAAACGTAGAACTTCGCCGCGATTTGGCCGGAAAAGAACGCCTGTTGCGGGGCGAAAAACCTTGAAACAATGGCAAAAATAACGAACGAACAGGCTTATCTTCGGCTCGCGGCATATTGCAGCCGCGCCGAACGCTGCATTTTCGACGCCAACCGGAAAATGGCGGCTTGGGAAATCGAGCCACAAGACCGGAAAACAATAATCCAAAAACTTGAAAAAGAGGGCTTTATCGACGAAAACCGCTATTGCCGCGCCTTCGTTTCCGACAAAATGAAATTCAACGGCTGGGGAAAGCACAAAATCCGTTACGAACTGCTCAAACGCCGGATTCCTTCCGCGCTTATCGACGCTACTCTGGCCGATTTCGAGGGCGAAGGCAATCTGACGCAACTTGCGGATATGCTCTCCCGCAAGCGCAAATCAATCCGCAACGGCGACGAAAGAATAATACTCCAAAAACTTTACGCTTTTGGAGCCAACCGCGGCTTTTCGTTCGACGAGATAAAAAAGGCGCTTCTCCTTTCAGAGGACGAAAGTTAGGCGAGCAGGCGTTTTACCGCTTCCGAAATCAGGCGGCCTTCGGTTTTTCCGGCCAGCGCTTTGGTTGCCGCGCCCATCACTTTTCCCATATCTTTTGCCGATGTAGCGCCGGTTTGAGCGATGATTTCCTTCAAGGCGACTTCCAATTCTTCGGGCGACATCTGCTTGGGCAGGTAAGTTTCGATAACAGCAACTTCGGCGAGTTCCTTTTCGGCCAGGTCGGGGCGGTTCTGTTCCTGATAGATTGACGCGCTGTCTTTGCGCTGTTTAACCATTTTCACGAGGATTTTCACAGCGGCTTCGTCGCTCAATTCGCCATCGGCTCCCTTTGCGGTTTTCGCTTCCAAAAACTCCTTTTTCACTCCGCGCAATGCTTCGAGGCGGATTTTGTCTTTTGCCAGCATAGCCGATTTTATGTCGGCGCTGATAGTATCGAAGAGATTCATAATTGTTTGTTTTATTATTTTTGCAAAGATAGCAAATAATTTTTAATTTCTTCGTCAGAATTTTCCAACGTAAAACCGTTTTTCTCGTAGAAATCCGCTACCTGACTGTTTTTCAATGTTTTAATATATTTTGCCGAAACAGTTTTAACGCCTTCTTCTTTTAATTTCATTAAAACGTATTGCAAAAATGCGTTTTCAATGCCTTTGCCCAAAATCCTGCACGACAGCAAAAACGTATCAATCACTACTCCCCTCTCATTTTGGAGAGGGGTCGGGGGTGAGGTGATACAGAGTCCCGTCAGCCCATTATCGCCAAAGCGGTCTTTGACGCGCAAGCCGAAAATTCGTGCGCCATTGGCGGCAAGATTTTTCAAATCCGTTTCCGTATAACGCTTCGTCGTGAGGTTAAACTGATTGGTTTTCTGCGTCATCTGTGCAAAGCGGGTAATGTTCATTTCGTTCATCGTTTCGATGGTCAGG
>JAISUN010000019.1 GCA_031272085.1 Dysgonamonadaceae bacterium
TTTCTTTGAAAAATAATTGCTTTCAAACTTCGCCCTGATTGATTGCGGCACCGACACTTCATTAACAGGTATCAATTCGTGTCCACAATTCCAACCGCCGCGATTTTCAATAAAATTATTTTCGTCGGTGCCGTCCTTTGCGCCAAGCCAAAGTCCGGTAGCCGGATTGATTTTGCATTGATGCCCATCGATTTCGCCTTTCAGGATGGTGGGAATTTCCGATATATGAACGTAGCGTTTTTTTGTCAGATGCTCGCAAAATTCCCGCGTCGTGGTCAGGTTTGAGCCGACATATTGAAACCATTCTGATTTTAGAGCCGTTGCCACTATCTTGTTGCCCTGTCCGGCAAACTGCCCAAGCGTATCATTTACGTAGGTTTTGGCGTAATTCGACAGAATACCCGGTTTTTCTTCCGTGCCTTGCAGCGTCGTTTGCAGCGTTTCGAGCATATCATTATACGACGCGCCCGATGTAACGCTTGTAACAAGCATTTTCGCCACCGCGTCCGTTACCGTCTGTTTGTATCCCGCCCCGATAAGATTTTCAAGCGTTGCGTCAATTTGCATTTTTGCCGCCGCTGTAAGCATTTTCTTACCCGCTGCGGGCAAACCTTCCGTCGAAGTCTGATAATTGGTTATGGCAGGAAAATTCGATACAAATTTCTCAACCAACGCCTTATATTCTTTGCCGGTTACGATTTTGCCAAGTTTGCCCTTGATTTCACTTACAAGTTTCAGATTGTCGATTGACGGTTCGATTTTTCCGCCCGATGTAGTTTTCAGTTCTTTGAGAATCAAAGAAATTTCGCGGAAAATCTTTTTTTCGACAGCCGGAATAGACGCCTCAAACTGCGACGGTGCCTTGTCGATAGCCTGCAATATGTCTTTCATTTCCGCCATTATTCTTCTATCGTGGGTATTTCAATCGCCGATTTTGCCGCGTTAGCCTTGGTTATTTCGGCGGCATAACCATCAATAATTTTCCGCTTTTCAGAAAACGATTTCTTGATAAATTCGCGCTCTTCCTTGAACGCCCTCTGAATGAACTGTGCAATATTGCAGGAAACAATATAATCGCGCTCTGTTATACCGCCGTTTGCGAGCATTGTCATCTTTTCCTGTTGGTCGTAACCATACAGCGGGTCGAGGTCGAGCATTGTCTCGACTTCCTGCGCAATTTCCGGGTCGGCATTGTATTTCTTTTGCGCGAGTTCAATTTCCATATACTTTGTAAGTACCGGATTGATTTTTGCCGCTTTTGCCGTCTGTATTTCCGTAACAAGAACCGAAGAATTAAGCAGGTCATAACGTTCCGGCACCGCAATAACCGGCAGCATTGCGTTTCGTTTTTCCTTGTCAGGCACGATAAACGAATACCGGTAATGGCAGATGAAATAATAACAGCGGTCAAGCGTTGCAATCAAACTTTCTGCAACCGTATAAACAAAATTATTCAGTTCGTCGCGGTCAACTTCTTTTGCCACGCCCGACTGTGCAAGCGGAGTTTCGGCAAGAAATTCCATATTTACCGTACTCAAAGCGTCGTAGATATGATTCCTTACCCGTTCATCCTGCAATTTGGCAATTTCGGTCGATTTGTTGATATAACCAATCGGGGGAGTTGGCAGTTGGTATTCTTCCATTTTCCGTCCCGCCGTGATGGTATATTCGCCATAAGGCGATATATTGGCAATATTGCCTGTCCCTTTACAACGATGGCAAACCTTGGGTTGTCCGTTTTCGTCTGTTTCGCCGTGAACGTGTCCGCTACCCTTACAATTCGGGCATTCGGTATTCGTATAGATATATTTTTCCGAGTGGACGTGCTGCACAATTTCAGCCTGCAAATCGGAATATTCCCGTACTGCTTCGTCAAGATAAGGCGACATTTCAGCGATAAAACTTTCTTGAATAATATCATTGTTTTTACGGTCAAAATAAACACCGCCTACCTTCACGACCGGCACTTCGCCTAAATTGTGGTCGTAAATCAACGTTGGAACGTAAGCCGCGCCGCGTTGCTCTATCCGCGCTACTTGCGTATCGGTAAGAATGTAATAAACTTTGCCGTCGTAAATACGCCCGTTTGCGCCATTGTACGCAACAACATCGGTCGATTGCAGGCAATAATATTCGCCAGGAACATAATTGCATATCTGTTTTGAATCGAATATTTCAACTTCGGGCTTGATGTATTCGGTAGCCGACGCGGGCAAACTCTTTACAATAACCGCGCAGACAGCATTTGCGTCTATAAGCGACCTTTTCAGCATTTCGGCAAATACCCAGTTCGTCAAACTCTGAAAGCCGGGATAATTTACCTCGCAATAATCCTGCAACGTTTCGCCGGTTGCGATATTTTTGGGCGTCGAATCCGCGTCGTATTGTATCTTCCAATCTTGCGAGCGTCGTATTTTTCCAAGCGAATTTATTACTTTTCCGATAGCCTTTTTAGTTATCGGTACATAAATTTCACGTCGGTAATCTTTGACCTTTTCACTTTCGCTCGGGCGGCGTTTCGTGATAATTTTTTCCGGCATTATGCCTTTGGCGTGAACTTCTATCTTATTTGCCAATTCAACGCAAACAGCCGAATTTGGATGCTTTTGATTGACTGCTTTTTTTATAAAATCAGCCGTGATTTCTATTGACATCTTTATTTTGTTTTTCTTGATTTTCTCAAAATCAAGAAATTAAGCCGCTTTCACGGCGCAGTGTTCCGGGGTTTTAAGCCGGCATATTTCTTTGTCATAAGCAATTAAGAAACCGCTCAATCTCTTGTTCTGAAAGTTTTGTAGTACCCATTGCGTCGCCGTTTTCGTCCTTGTCGTCCCAGTTTACCTCGTAATCGCCTGTCTCGTACATTAGAACGTCGTCAACCGTCAAATTTGGATACGTAAGCATTTCGCGTATTGAATCGTGAATCGAATCGGGGTAAAAATCCGTTGTCAAATCATAATTCTTGCGCCTCTTTTTCGACAAACTCCATACGTGGCCGTTTAAGTCCTCGTATTCCGATTTGTCGGTTTTAGCCTGCGGATTATTAATAATGCACCGCAGCCTTATACTCTGGTGAACGTCCGAATCCTCATCCCAGAACTCAAACAGAAGCGTATTTTCAGTATTACAGCCAATATATTGAAATACATTTGAAAGTTCATCGCCCGTCTTTATCCTGAAACAGTCGTCCGGAGCCATTATCGCCGACAAATCAATATTTGATAAATCTACCGTTTTGCCTGTGCCTGCATAGCCTGCGCTGTTTCCGATAATATTACCTGCTAAATCAGTCAGGTAGAACGTGAAATTATCCTGCAAATTTGCATTTGTCAGTATAAAATCCGTACCGGCGCTTACTGGCAAAACAGAACAGCAGCAACCGCCCTGATTTTCGCCGTCGGACGTCTGCCCCAAAACTAAAAAAGGCGAATTTATATCCATAACTTAATTTTTTTGTTTTTACTTTTAACTTGTTTGGCTTGCAACGGGAATTAATTCAAAGTCCGCCGTACCCTGAATAAAGTTCGCGGTTACTTTCTTTATATAACACTCCTCGCCGTCAACCACTATCTTGCCATAAGGATTTGTCATTATAGCATTGTAATCGTCAAGCGTAATCGGATACTCAAAAGAAAGCGTCTCAGGCTTCAATAATGGATTGATTTTCGCCACTGCGTCGCTTTCTTTGTGCGTTTCGTAATTTGCACTGTCCTCGTGCTTCCTTTCGTTTGCCGCCGCAGCGTCAAAACCGAAAATAGCGTCTGTATTTCCTTTTCCGCTCGAAAATTGCAAATTATATTTCACACTGTTTACCTCAAACATTTCTTCGGCCTGTCTTATTGCATTCCGGCGCGGGCTGATTTTCCCGTTCAACACTAACGAACTTATAAGATTTGCACGGTCTTTTGTTTCCGTTTCAATCAGATAACTGCTGCTCGTTATGTCGTAATACAGTACCACAACAAAAACATCATCGTCGTAATCCCAGTTAGATGTATCGGGCGAAAACGATTTTCGGCGTGTGAGTTCTATTGCATAGTCATCCGCTACAAACTTGCTGATTTTTTCATTCAGTTTGTCAATCGTTTGCAATCCCTCTGTAAACTCCATCTCGGTAAAGAAAGTATCAACGCTGTTAAGCATTTCCGAGTCCACAAATTTATCGTACCCGATTTTTAGTCTTGTTAATACCTTGTCCTGGTCAATTACACGCTTTTTGTCGTTTGCTCCATTTATGGTCAATATTACATCATCTTTGTAAAACCATTGCCAGCGTTCAAGCCTTACAAACAATATGCCATTTTCTTCCGAAAAACCCCATCCTATATTGTCGATAGCGTTAAGTGCATTAAAAGCGTCTTTAAATGTAAGAGTAATTGGCGGCTGATAGCCCGATTCTAATTTGCCGTTCCTCAAAGCCCAACCATTTATAAGGGCTTTCATCGAACCCCCGCCGTAAACAGAATATGGATTTACTTCCGAATCCCATTTTCCGTACCAGTCCGATTTTACTGTTAATCCACTTATAATTTCAGCCAGCCGCGACATTGTTTCGTGAACAAATGCCATTTTATGGGTGCTTGGTTCTATTACATCAAGCAATGTTATGTTTATATAACTGCCCATTTTGACTGTGAGATTTTGCATATAAATAATGCTGTTATTAACATCAATTGATATATAAAAAAATAAACCTAATTTTTCATTGGCCGATAATGTTACCGGCCCGTGAAACTCTATTTCAAATTCTTTATCACTGGGGTCAACTCCATTTGGATATTGTTCTGTTGGCGAGGCTAAATAATCCCATGCAATAGTTGCGCTAACATAAGTAGATGAATCTTCACGCACTCCTATTTTAGAAAATTCTAATCCCATCTCTAAAATCGGATTAGCAGAAGTTAAAGAGCCGGACGGAAAAAGGCTATGATGCCAGTCGGCCGTTACCTTAATATCTACATTAACAGTTATTTCTTTTGCAACTGCATTTTCAGTGTCATTATATTTGTTTTCACCAGTATTCTGGAAAACTTCAATATCACCGGGCAATTGCATACGTAAAGAATTATCGTCGCCGGTGTTATCTCTGTGTCCTACAATATACGACGGAGTAGCGTCGGCCTTGAAAAGCCCAAACTCGTCAATAATCGAGTTGCTTCCAATGGGTACAGTGTACATCAATTCTTGTGCCATATCGTTTTGGCCTTCCATTCCCTCTTGTGGCATAGAATCTTGTGCAATATCATCCGTAAGAATGGAATAATCTTTAAATAGCAGAGGTTTCGCTGGGAATACAATATCTTTTTTCAGATTCTCATATTCCGGCAAAGTATCCCCGTCAAGCGACGTCATCCTGTCAAGTGCAACAGATGTTTCGTAACGGTTGTTAAATATCGTTTTTGCGCCCGCTTCGCCTACGCTGCAACTCACACGGCAACCGTCATCCCCGCTTATTAGCGATTCGTATGTTCCCAAGTCAAGTTTTCCAACGTAAATATTAGCCCACTCCCCGCCGTCCGATTCCTGCATTTGCACCCTGAATATTATTTCAGTGTCAATATCGGTATCGTAGGCCGTCTGTACAATATCAGCCGCCGTGTCGGTAAATCCAATTTTGCTTACCGATACCGCCGCCGATATTCCGTGATGATCCGTACGCTCAATCTGCAATTTGAAATCGTCAAAACCTATCGGCTCTCTTATTTCTATTTGCATTTCGCCCTGTTCCAAAAAATACCTGAACTTCATACTTTTTCGCTTTTATCGTGAATATTTAGCGTTCAAATACCTTATAGTAGTATTTCCGTCCTCAATTTTAAGCCCCGATTTGTCGAAATGCACACTTACATCCCGCTGTTTTGGAAACTTTATATGTTTCGCTACCGACCGACCGAGCAAGTCGTAATCAATATTATATCCGCGCTGTTCGCCCTGCATATTGCTGATTACGTTTTGTTGTATAATCGGCAAATCCGGTACATTATTTTTCAATCGCGGCATATTCCATCGGTCGAAAGCCTCTACTTTTCCCGCAAAAGCCCGCTGCATATCCCGGTTTGGCATAATCGACGCCGAAGCAGGCACCCATATTATTTCCGGCCCCGCTTCGCCCACAAGCGCAAATTCACCCTTGCCGCCTTTTCTACCTTTTGCGTATTTCGGCAATTGCTGGCTGTTTATAGCCGCAATCTGCGCCCCCATTGCAATTAAAGCAATGGCTGTCATCGCGGCGGCGACATAAGGCATTGCTGCATATTCCGCCCAGATACTCAATATCGCTTTTGCTGTATCTATATTTGCCTGAAATATTGCTTGATTCTTTTCCGATTGCGCTTGTTTGCGCCTAATTTCAAGCGTTTTTCGGTCGTATTCCTGTTGTGATACGAGTTTCAGGCTCGTATTTTTCTTTGCCGCTTCTGCATCTGTCGTATAATAGTGCTGATAATCCGCCAATTGCTGCGACAGGTTTTGTTGTTGAATATCAAAAAAAGCGCTTCCCCACTCTGTCATTGCGTTGAAACTGTCAGAGGCTAACTGTTTAATCGCTTCCTGTTTCCGTTCTTCAATCTCAATTTCCTTTTCTGCAAGTTCCTGTCGCAGAGCGATTACATTTTCGCCCATTGATTCCCTTTTTGCAATTTCATCTTGCAGTCCCTTAATGGTTATCTGGTTTACCTGATTTGTAAACTCCGAATGACTTATTTTTCGATTTTTGTAATCTTGCGTCGCCGCCAATACCTGTTCTGCCGTCGCTTCCTGATACGTCTTTATATACTCAACGTCCAAATCCTGCAAATCCCTTTTCAACCGGGCATTGATTTCCTTAATCTTTGCGGCGCGTTCTTCCTCGTTTTTTATGGTCAGATTGGCCGTTTCCCTTTCCGTTGCGGCCGTTTCTTTCAGTATCTGCACCCTTATATCGTGTTCTGCTTGACTGCGTGCCTTTACGCCCGATAATCGGGCATTCAAATTCGATTGCGTAATATTCGATTCCCTTTCCGCCAAATTCTTGTTATATTCCTCGTAAAGGGAAGTTAAAGCCGCCGTATGATTTTGTTCTATCAAATAGCGTTTTGAGGCGTCGTCTTTTGCGTCCGCCAAATCCATCTGTTTTTGAACTTCTAAACGGCGGATTCTCAAATTCAGGACATTAGTATTAAAATCTTCCTCCGTCGCTAACTGCCCGTCAATATCATTAAGCGAAGTTTGTAAACGGCTTTTTCGATATTCAGTATCTAATTTTTCGAGGTTTTTTTCATATTGAAGTTGCTTCAATTTCCGCTCATTTGCAGTAATATCTACATTATTCAATTCGTTTTGCAAACTGACTTTCAATGCCTCTTTTTGTGCTTGCAATTCTTCCTCGCTTCCTTTCTTTGCCGCCAAAACCCGGTAATCAGCCGCAGCCTGCGCCGACGCTTTCGCTATTTCAAGGCCGCGTTTTGCCGCTTCCGCCGCCGCTATTGTCTGTTCTTTTTTGGCCGCTTCTGCATCTTCTTTGGCCTTTGTTCCTACATTTACCCTCAATGTATAATTGTCGAGTTCCGCCTGCGTTTTCTCAATCCAGTCATCAATTTTTACTTTCTCTATTCTACCATTAACCACTATTTCGGTATATTTTGAGCCGGTGCGCTTTGCGTCGTTTAAATTGTTTAATTCCTTTGTCAATTCAACAACCTTTTTCCGGTTTGCCTCTAAATTTGCCACTTCTTCGGCGTAAAATCCTAACTGTTCCTGCGTGTTCTTTACCCTCTCGGCGTAATATTCTTTTTCTAATTTGTCTATTTCCGCCTGCGAAGCGCCGCGGGCTTTCATTAAATCTATTTCATTCTGTAACGCTTTTTCCCGTTCTTCGGCCTGTCGTTTCAATTCATTTCCGCTTATTTGTGCGTTTTCTAAAAATGATTTTTGCGTTTCATTGATATTTTTCTGCATTTCCGCTGCGCTCTTGCCCCATTTCGAGAACAACATATAACCTGTTACCGCCAAGCCAATAGCCGTAATTAGAAGTCCAAGCGGGTTTGCATTTGCCGCGGCATTAAACAGCCATTGAGCAGCCGTAGCCGCTTTGGTTGCTATTACCTGTCGCGCTTTAAGTACAATATTAGCCGTTTCGCCCGCATTTTGCGCCCTGATATATGCAATATTCACGGCGCGTATAGTCGTTTCGTATGCCTGTGCCTTTGCAGCCGCCATTGTCTGGACGTTGGATATTGTCCGCATTAAGTTCGATTCCTTTTGTACGGCGTTTTGCACCTGTTGCAGGCCGGTTGTTATTGCTATTGCAGATTGCAGTTTTACCATAACTTGCTGCGCTTCTTCCGATTCCGCCCCAAACATCGCCATTGCGCCCTGCATTACCGAAAATCCGCCCGCCGCAAGTTGCGTACCTTCCAGAATAGTATCGAAAACGTATGTATCCGAGGCCATTCCTGTTATTTGCCGTCTTACATCGCCCTCAATATCATTCAATTCTGCAGCCTGTTTTGTCCATTCCCTGAATTCGGCAGTACCGGTTTTTCCGGCCAAAACAGCAGCCTTGATATTTTCCTCTAACTCCCGGCGCATCGAACGAAACGATTTCTCTGCGTTTTCTGCAATTACTTTACCCGGCATCTTTTTTTGTGCATTGCTTAGTTCATCAATGGATTTTTTTGTTTTTTCCAATTCATTAGTAGTTGCGGCTATTTCCTTGTCAAACTCGGCTACTGCCTTTGCACTGCCTTCCCATTGCGTCCGCTGTTTTGATATAGTATCCAATTTTTGTTGAAGTTCGGCAGCGTGTTTTCGCAAATCTTCAATTTTCGCCGTAGATTCCTCAAAACCCTGGGCGTCGCTTCTTACGCTAATTATTACATTTTCAGCCATATTTCCTGTTTTTTTTAGATTAAACCTAATTTTTCTAAATAATTATGCACGACTTCTTCGACAAGTTGCTTCTCGTTTTCGGTAAGGCTGTAAATTGTTCTTCCGTACCGGTTATCATTCCATAATGCTTTCATATAGTTTGCCTCGTTGGTAAAGCCTATCCCGAACCCATTTTCAATCTTCATCGGATGCGTAGCATCCATATCCTTTTCCATTGTCCGGGTAAGCGAGAGTATAACCCTATTGTCGTTTCCGCGGTTGTAAACAGGTCGCGCCTGCCCTTTTCTTGTTCCTCTGGTAAAAACTCCCGCCTGTCCTGCCGTCTTTTTTTCCCGAAACTGACCTTTATTCTTGCCCGACTTTATGCGCGTTTCGTCATAGTTTCCGGTACGTACTTTCATATAGCCGGCCGAATAGGTGCCTATTAGCCCGCCGTCAGCCGCCCGCCCTTCTGTATGTATACGATGCTTTATCTCGCTTTTCAGCGTACTGGCAACGTCAAGCGTGATAGCGTCCATATCAATACTGCCTATTTTCGCTATCAACTCATCAAGTCCATTTACCTGAATTGTTATCATTTGCCCTTTTTTTAGGCTTCAAATATCTGTTTAATACAGAAAAGTATTCCCAAATCGTTGTTTGGGCGTCTATCATCCCCTCTTTTTTCAGCATTAACGACATATTCTCAAAACTGTCCACGTAATTTTGCAGCGTTATGTAGATAGAAGTTCCGAATGAATCTGATTCAGGTTCCGGTTCACTTCCGAATACGTATCCAAATCGAAATCTACCTTCTGCAAAAATGGTATTAATGTCGTTATTGGCTCTTGCAAAAAAAAATCCGCCACGCCCTTATGTTTCTTCCAAAACTCGATTTTCTTTTTGCAATATTCCATTTCATAAACAGCCGGATTCTCGTTCTTGTCAAAGAAAACTATCGAGCATAGTTTATAAAGCAAATCCACATCCAAAACCAAATTCAACCGTTCCGACATCTGCTCATTGAGAGCATTGATTTTGAAAATTTCGATTTTGTCCGACCGCAAAAGTTTTCGGACAGCCTCAACGTGCCTTTCCAAATATTCGCGGCTGCACTTCATTCGTGTTTCCTCATACACGCTCAACGCATACAAGGCTCGCTCGTATGGCAAATTAAATGTGTCGTCAAACATAAAATAATCTACCCCCGCTACCGTGAAAGCAGGGACAATCATATATTTTTGCGTCGGGAACAGTTTTTTTACATCCCGCCTGCTGTTGTGATGTGCCGTTCTAATCTTCTGTAATAAGCCCATATTCCGCCATTTTTTGCCGTAACTCCTCAACCGTTCTTGCTCTGTATTTTACAACTCCATTCCTGCATATAACAGCATTCATAAGTCCCGTCGACTTCAAAATGACTTTCCATCCATTGAAAGCCGTATTTTTGAAATACTTCGGACTTCCCACGCAACTGCATCCGGTTTTGTAATGAACCCAGCCCTTATTTATTAAAAACACTTTCATCTTTTTGCCGTATAAACTAATGCCCGCCTGTAATCAAAATCAAATACATTATGACCGCTCAACTGCTTTACAAGTTTCCTGCCCCTTGAATTGGAACGGCGCATTTCTTCGCGCACTCCAATTATAAACCTGTTTTCAATTTGATATACAAAGACATTCCGGTTTATTTTATCCCTCAATCGGTCGGCTTTCATTTTGGCCTGTTTCAGCCTGAAATCATAAATCGCCTTTCTCGCTTTTTTCCAAAGCCAGAGGAACGAAACAAGGTAAATAGCATAAGCCGCTAATTTTACCGACGTATTTGTCTTGTCAAGCGTATTGTTATTACTCATATTCTGAAAAATCTATTATATCTTCCATAGGCACATTGTCTATAATAAACGTAAGTATAAGGCTGTTAAGCCCTGCAACCGCCGAAATTATTACCGGCAGCCAAAACCACCTTACATCGAATCCGACAAATGCAGTCCAAAGAACAATTGACCAGAAAGATGACATACATACAAAGCACCCGCAAACAGGCTTGGAAACCCATTTAGGTGCCGTTTTTTTCAGCCACTCGGCAGGTTTGTTCAATATTTTTCCCTGCCACGTCGCAGCATAAATGCCAAGCGTGAAGAGGCTAATTATCAATATCGTTGCCAATAGTTCCATCGTTTTCGATTTTTGTTTGTTTTTCTTCCGGCTTTTCCGCCGTTTGGTGATAACTGCAAGCAAAATCTTCGCCCGTTTGCAGGTAATAAGCCGAAATCCGCACGTCTTCGCCTACCTTTATCCTGCGACAATTTCCGAAGCCCATTTCTTCCGAAATGACCTGCTTCCAAAATTTGCACGTCCGGCACGCCCACCTTGTCGTTTCCGAACTTGTTTCCGTTTGTTTGTTAATTGTTTTCGCCATAATTTTTTTATTAAAATTCGATACAAAAATAATAATAATTTTTTAAAATAAGTCGTTTTGATTTTTATTTCTGAAAAATTTTGGTTATTTCCCTAAAACTTCTGTGAATAAAGTAGCGAAATGTATCCAAAGTATCTGCCTGCTCCGCTTCTTTTTGTCTGTTTTTCTTCACAATCGTATTATCCGGCGCCGCCTTACAATTATTCGCGTCGTCAATAAACGCCTTGCAGTTTTCAGAATCAACTATCATCGGCATTTTTTCAAGCACCGAATTACACAACATCCGGCTATCTTCCAAGCGTGGATTTATTGAGACCTGAATTTGCGACTTCGACAAATTGAAATAATTTTTGATAACATCGAAATTATGAATCTCGCTCATTGTCGTGAGCGTTCCGCCCGAATAGTCGCCTGTTACAAAGAAATATCCGCCGTGAAAATGCTTGTCTATTTCCTCGCAAAGCCGGTAAATAGTAGCGTCTTTCAGTTTGATTACCCGGATACCGTAAATCACATTGTCGATTATCTGCCACGCGCTGCAAACAATCGGCGAGCGATTGAAGTCAAACGAGAGGTAAGTTATTGCTTTTGGATTCCACGTTACCGAGCCAACGTTCTTTTTTGCATTGAACGCAAACAACCATCGCCCGTCTTCGCCGTCAAAATCCGACCAGTCGCCCTCGACAAACTGTTTTTGGTACCGTTCCGCCATCATTCCCCAACCCGCGTATTGGTCATCCGTTACATCGGGGTTGTCTTTGGGTAACGCCTGCATAAAATAATATTCGCCCGGCAATTCGCCGTTAAGCCATTTCAGGTAAATATTTTCCTTGATGAACTTTTTTTGCGTCGGATTGAATGTAAGAAATATCATACCGCGCGGCATTTTAGGCAAATACCAAGAACCGGTGCGTTCCAATGCCTTGTTGAACGTTTTTTCGCTCAATTCTTCCGCCTGTTCAAGCAAAATGCCGTTTGTTTCAAGCCCTTGCATCCAGTCTAAATTAGGGTCGATTTTTATATTTTCCGCTTTCAGAAAAATAGTCCCGCCTGTTTGCTTGTTCTGGTAATAAAAATTGCTCGATTTTCGGCTTATATGCCAGTTATTAGAGCCGTTCAATATTTTGTTCAAACTCGGAATTGTCGTACTTTCAAATTTTGGAAAGTCCTCGCGGATTATATGCCAGCGGCTTTCGGGAAACAAATAACACAGCCTTATCAGTATTGCAAGCGACGTAAACGTTTTTCCGCCGCGCACCGCTCCGCCATAACTCATAATTTTGTAAGGATTGGCGTGCTGTGCCGCCGCTATTGCCTCAACAAAATATTCAGCCGCTTTCGGGCGTATTTCGGGATTAAGATTAAGCGTTACCTTTCTTGTCATAACTCTATCTCTTTTCCATTCGGCAAAACAAATACCGAGGTATCAATTTCCGATTCATTCCTGTTATCGCTGAAATTATTGTTCCGCCACCGTTCCGACGCCCTGTTAGTCAGCAAAAAAATTGTTGCTGCAACATTAGGCGCTATATGCTTGGTAATATTTATCTGCTCTTTTATTTTGGGCTTTTTGTCCCGCCCTGTTATCATTGTTACGCGCTTTTCCTGAACCTCGTATCCATTGACCATTTTCACAAGCGATCTTTCAGCGTCCTTTACAATCGCCAAATCAAAGTTATTTCGGGCTTTTTTAATAATCTCTAAAAACTCCGGTTTTTTCTTTATCCATTCATAATAAGTAGCCTCACCTATTCCAACGGCTTTGCATATCTCGGAAATAGTATAATTGTCCGATTCCAACAATTCAACAATTTTCTTTACCGTTTCCTTGTTATATTTTCCGTATGGTTTGCGTTTTCTCATATCAAAAATTTTCACAAAGATAATAAAATTAAGTCATATAGACTTTATTTCATCAAAAATAAAACAAAAAAGGACTCGCTTCACAACGAGTCCAGTCAATTAGTTAAGGTATGCAATGATTGAATTAATTTGTAAGAAACTAAAAATTAATAGTATTTTGGAAAAGTCTAACATCAAAAAAACAAATAGGAATGAAAATCAAAACTTTATTTCATCAAAAATCCACCCCTATTTGTCCCAATAAAAATTAAATAAACACATAATCTCTCGTTCTGAAATCTAATTTCAAACAAGAAATGAGAAAGAACGTCGGCTCCGATATTAAATTGAGTAGCCTCCTCAATAAATTAAAATCCGGAAAAATCAAAATCTATCTCTTTTTCCATTGTTGTATTTTCTTTAATATATAATCTATATGGCTTATTTGCTTTTTTCAGCATACTAATTTCTCTTTTCGTTCCTTTGCTTTCGCCATTCCAGATAACAATCGCTTCTCGTCGCAAGCCTCAATCATTTTTTTGTTTTTGTTCAATATATCTTTAATTGCAATGTAGAAACCTAATCCGCTTTCATAATTATAAAGCGTAATTTTAATTCCTTTTTCCTGTGCAATGTTTAATGCCACAGCAGCAACACCATCTATATTCCCGCTTGTAATATATTCATTATCTTTTATCATCAACTTATCTAATTTGCTATATGCAAAAGATTCGTCAATATTACGGCTGCCAAAAATTGCTATTTTTTTCATATTATTTTAATTTTAATTTATACTCTTCTTTCTTTCTCTCGAATCCGCGCAAACGTACCTTCAAAATCCTTTTGCACCTGAAAAATTGCTCAAAACCAAAATCCCCGCTATATTCACAGGCTACGGGGAGCAAAATGAACTTAATTATATTAGTTTTGGCTTTGATATATTTATGGAGTTATTCAAAGTATTCAAAAATAATGTTGTTAGCCTTATGTTTTTGTCGTACAGCACTTCCTACTGAAGAGGGAGTTATATTATGGTAATCTGCTGCTTCTTTTATTGAATTAAAAATTTTTACTATCTCTCCACTATTATCTATTTGTGCGACCTTTCTTTGTCTTCTTTGAATTGATTTTAGCCTACCAAATAAATCTCTGTTTGTACAAAAATTTTCGTGAGGCTCAATACCCTTTTTTATATCGGATAGAGATTTACTTCTTCTTTTTTGTGCTATATCTTTATTAACATTTTCTGTAGCAGTTGCCCATTGCAGATTATCTACTCTATTATCAAAATTATCTCCATTGATATGGATTGCTTGGGGAAAATTATTGGGATTAGGTAAAAAAGCAATAGCAACAAGTCTATTTACCAGATATGGCTTTCTTGTAAAACCAAGTTGAGCACAAGATATGCATACAGTCATTTCGTGGCAGTTGGCTTTGCGCTGCTTTAAGATTTTCCCTTTATGCCAATAATGCCCTCCATTAATCTCAATCAAATAGTCATTTGACCTAACCCGACCATAGTTGCTGACAGAATAAAATCCGTTAAACATATCTATATCTTTCCAAATTTCGTCTTTCATATTCTTTTAATTTTAATATCCGTAAACCAACATTGCGGCGTCGATGCAATGCTCTTTGTCGGTGGTGTGATTAACGACAAAGGCATTAGGGTAGTTATACCCTTTTTTCTTTGCCTCGCGTTCCGTGAGAATAGTAACCCCTGTTATCCGTCGGAACGTATCCGGCGGTAACTTGGTCGTGTTGTTCTTAGGTGCGACCATTTCAAAGTCGCAGCCCAAATCGTCTAAAAAGTCATTCCAAATCGTAGCGTCGCGCTTAATGCTGCCCGCCCCCTGTAACTGACTTCTTCCCGCGTTGCCAAACCACTTGCGTTGCCGTGCGTCTTCCACGCGGACAAGGATTTTACCGCGCTCGTGGTGGTAGTTATGCACAAGATTAAATGCCTTGTGGATTTTCTCGCATCGGATTTCTATAAACCGTTTCCCCGCCGTATCCCACACTGCGACACCGGTATTTGTTCCCGTGTCAATGCCGATGATGTAGTCGTATTTCATTTTCTTTTGTAATTATCGTAAAACGTTCTAAATTCCTGATATTCGCGCTCTTGACGCTTGCTAAATTTACGGAAAGACCGGTTAAGCCATCGACAGATATAATATACCTTGTCATCGCTATAATCTTTATTGTCGTTTCGTATTATCCAATCGACTGTTCCACGTTCCCTTACCCGTATAAACGCATCAATTAATTTGGGGTATCTGTATAATCCATTAAGGTTTGAACTAAAATTTGTCTTTGGGCAAACTATGCAGCCGATACGTTTTCTTCCCATTTTATATTCAGGATTGACAGGCAAATTATATTTTTTTATATAATCCCAAATTTCATCATCGCTGAAATCAACTACTGGCATTAATTGAATCTCCGACTGCGTTCCTGTCGATTGACAGCCTGCCCTAAAGTATTCTCCGTATAACTGTTTGTTCTTTTTCAGATTGCTTTTGTTTTTGACGGATAAAACAGTGCGAGTTTTTCGCGCCGCGCTTTCTGCTTTCCTAACTCCGACGATGCTTGCAGCATCAACATATCTCGGATTATGTTTATAATCTTTGCAGCAATAATCTATCTCTTTTGTTGGCAGTAAACACGAATGGTTTACTGATATGTTTTGTATAAAACCAAATTTGTAGTCTTTCCGAAAGATAACATCAGGATAATACTCTCGGATGAATTTTTTTGTGATGTTGCTCTCGAATGATACGTTGAAATAAGCGTCAAAATCAATACCCGCACGCTTGCAGAGGTCATAGCATACTTGCGAATCCTTTCCGCCACTGAATCCGAGCGCAGGACGAAATCCCATACGCGATGCGAGCGCCGCAAACTTCTGTATGCGCTCGATTGCCTGTTGCTCGTATTGTTCGAAAAACAGATTCATATCATTATACTTTTTCTTCGTTTCAAATTTTCCGCGACAATCGTTGGATTCGCCCATTGTCTTTGAAAACGCCGCCAATCCTTGTCATAATCTCCTTGCTTATCCCTGAATAGCATTGCCATTGGGAAAAAACCCGCATCCCAAGCCTGCAAAACGCGCTTTTCGGCTTGCTCGAATGTATCTCGCTTGCCGCCAATCAGCACGTAACACCGTGCTATTTGAGATGCTTTACGGTAACCTAAACGCTGTAATAATTTGCCCGCTTCAACAAGCGGCTCGTAGTCATCAGGCGTATCGTAAGCGAAAAACATTTCTTTCGGGTTTAAGTCCAAAATCATTTTCGCCCTATTTTCTGTCAAAATCTTCGCTTCCAAACCGCCCGAAAAAATCGGTCGTTCCTTTTGCCGCTTCAACATATCTATTACAGCGTTGAAATGGCTGTCAGACGTTGCAAGCAAGTTGTCATCGAGTATGTTATAGCCGTCCACAATCGGCAATTCCCGTATCTGTCTTCCCTCGCGCTTCGGAACTGTGCAAAACCAACAATTATTCGGACAACCGCGCGATGTTATGACGTATCCCCGTTTAAGATACATTCCGGCGACGAAGTTTTCTCCCCTTTCGCCAAAAGCCACACCGCCGATTTTTGTATTGAAACCCGCTTTTTGCCATTGCTCAAAGAGAAATGTAGCAACAGGAATATCCCAAGTAAACGTGCAATCTATATGCACTTCATCGGGCGGGCAAATTGCAGAAAATAAATCGGGCGTTCGGTTAATAGCAACCATATCGTCATCCGGTGTTGCATTTGTTCTACGCGGGAATATTCGACGGTCTTTTGTAATTAGTTGCGCAAAAGTTATTCCACAAGCCTCGTAAATGGCCTGCATAATATCCTCAAACTGAGGGTCATCGGCAAAAATGATTTTTTTGCCTCTGTATGTTGCTATCTGTTTTTCAATGGTTGCTCCAACAGATTCGTCCCAGTCTGGCAGCAGGTATATAGCATCGCAGCCTGAAAGCATCAGAATGTTGGCTGCTATACGCCTTTCCCACGGCGCATTTGCCGGCAGTCCATTATTGAGCGGTGAAACAGGCTCGTAATCCAGAGCCTTTACCGCTTTTTCCGCGGCCTTGAATTTTGAGCGAACTTCTTTCATCCGCAGGCCGCTTATTTTTCCTGAAATATAGCAACGTTTCATTTTATCCCTGCTTTAATTAAATCCGACTTCAACACCCAAAATATCTCGCCGTCAATAACCCGCTTTTCAAATTTCGAGCAATGCGTGCCGTTCATTTGGGCGTTCATAAATTCGGCTCCTGTGTATAGTTTAACGCGGCGGTCGTAACTGACAATATCCGCCACGTTCAGTTCCTTGTAGTGGAAGTTATCCACCACGTGCCGCACGGCATCGCGTAAACGTTCTTCCGTGAATTTGTTTGCCAAAATACGCTCCGAGAGGATATTGAAAAAATCCTCTTCCATTTTCGGGAAAGCGCGTTGCAGGTACAGACTTGCTTTCGCTACCGTTTCTGGTAGCGCCTGTCGGTCGTCGTACAGCGACAACTCAAATTCCCCGCTGCTGGTCTTCGTAAGCCCTTGCACAGCCTTCTGCAACTGCCCGCAGTATGTCTGTGTCGCGGCTAATCCTGTTTCTGTCATCGTTTTGCTTTTTTAAATTCGTTAATACTTCGTCGTTCCACGCCTCTTGGTTGATGTAGGTTTCAAAATTCTTGCGGTACTGAATATCGGGCGTTGCTGCAACGTAACGCGGGATGTGCTGCAATGCGGCAAGTTTGCAATGATTTTTCAATTTGCCCCATTTCTGCATACACGTTTTCTTGTTGCCCTTGCGTCCGTACATCGCCCAGACGTTCTCAAAGTCCGTTTCGTCCAAAACCTCAACTTCGGAAATTTCGCCGCCGGAATCCTGCAATGATTTTTCAGTTCCGGTTTTTTTATTTCTCTCGTTTGAGGGGGTAGGGGGTGTATTTAAAACATTTTTCTCTTTATACTCTTTATACTCTTTATATTCTTTGTTGCCGCCGGTGTTGCCGCCGGTGTTGCCGTCGGTGTTGCCGCCGGTGTTGCCGATACGGTTGTATCTGTCATAGTTACAAAGAGTTATGACCGTTTCCCCCTGTTCCGTCCTGCGTTTTATTTCGCCGTTTTTTTCTGCTATTTCAAGGAATCTCAAAACACGATGAACACCCCATCCCCAGCGCGAAGCAAGAAATCTCACGCTCGC
>JAISUN010000068.1 GCA_031272085.1 Dysgonamonadaceae bacterium
CGGCGACCTGACCTGCTCGGTTATTGATGAATTTTGTACGCTCGACGCCGATTACACGTTCAACATCATTGCAGGCGGCAATTTTGTTACGCTGACGCCTGTCGATGCGCGGAAAGGTAAATTTACTCTTTCCTTCGACCGCAACCCGACGGCGGAAACGCGGACGGTGATTGTGCTTGTTACTTCGCCTTGCGGCGAGGCGCACGCTTTTGTCTATCCGCAGGACGGCGACGACTCGAAGTGCGGGGCGACGCTCGTTGCACCAAAGATTCTGGGCGAAAACACGACCGACATTTGTGCAGGCGGCGCGGTTTACCTTTATTTGCAGGGACGACCGTCGGGAACTTACATTTGGGCAAGAAATGGAGTTCAGGTCGGAACGGGAACGGATTACGTTGCGACACAGGCAGGTATTTATATTGTCTATGCCGACAAAATCGGCTGTACAACGATTAAGCCCGATACAGTGCATATAAATGCGCTGACTACGCTTGCGCCAGAGGCGCCGACAGTTGTTGCCGAAAACAACGGTTCGCTCTGCGCACCAACCGATTTGCTGAATCTTTACGCAGTTTTTCAGGGCAGCGGAACTGTGTACTGGTATAAAAACGGAGTACGCCAAGCGCTTACAGGCTCGCCTGTTTCCGTTGGCGAAGGCGACTGGTATGCCGTGCTTGAAGACGGCGGATGTTCGTCTGTTCAGTCGAATACGGTCAACGTCGCGCTCGACGTAAATCCGGGAGCCGGCACAATTACGCCGCCGACAATAAAAATTAACGACGCTTCGACGTCAGGCACAGCAACTCTCTGCCGCGGCGGAGCGCCTACGTTTGAAGTTGTATCGCCGCAGTCGGACGTAATTTATACCTGGTACCGCAACAACACCTCCATCGGAACAGGTTCGACGCTGACTTACAGCATTACGTCCGATGCCTCGTTTGTTTTGCGGTGCCGCGCAACCGCCGCCGCGCAGTGTCCGAAAGAAACAGATATTGTGGTTTCGGTAAGTTCGACGCGCCCGACAACGCCGTCGATTACCTGCAACACTCCGGGCGACGCAATCTGCGACGGTTCGGCTACGCTGACCGCAAACACTTCCGGCACGGTAACTTCTTATTTATGGTACCGCTCCGACAGCGAAAACGGAACTTATACCCACATCGCCGGCGAATCCAATCAGCATCTTGTAATCAGTCAAACGGGATATTACAAAGTCCAGACGCAAGACGATATTTGCCGCTCGCCGCTTTCGGCTGCAAAACATATTTCAATCGCCTCGGGCGTGGCAACTGCGACAATTTCGGGAAATACAACAAATATTCACGCAGGTTTTTCCGAAACATACAGCGCCTCGCTGAACAACCCGCAGGGCGCAAGTTATTCGTGGTCAGTTTCCGGCGGAGCGACAATAAGCGGCAGCGCCACAGGCAGTAGCGCTGTACTGAAATTCACTGCGGCAGGCACGGCAACGCTTACGCTGACGGCAAGCAATGCCTGCGGCGCGGCTACCGTTACGAACAATAATTTTCCCATTACCGTTGGCGCAGCCTGCGTTACTCCGTCGGTTAACTCTTATACGCCTTCGTCGAAAGCGGTAAGCGTAGTAGCAGGAAATGTGGCAACGCTGTCGATTAACGCAGCGGGCAGTTCGACGCTTTCGTATCAGTGGTATTCCAACAGCGCCAACGACAACACGACCGGCACGCAGATTTCGGGCGAAACAGCGGCGGCTTACACCATTTCCGATAAACTTGCAGTCGGAACGCATTATTTCTACTGCAAGGTAAAAACTTCGTGCAACGGCGATGAAACAACTTCGTCGGTATTTACGGTAACAGTAAAGGCTGTATCGACGCTGCCCGCAGGTTCGGGAACTTTAAGCGGACGCACCTGCTTTGACGTCGCCCAGACCAACAATTCGAGCGATTGCGGCGATTTGGCGTCCCGTCAGGCAGAAACGTTGGCGAAAGACGGCGGACGCGCCGATTTTTCAAACACGATTACCAACACGCAAACCTATACCTTCACGCCTGTCGGAACGGTGTCGAATGTCCGATTTTCATACGTTGAGCCTTCCGGCTATTCGGGACAGATAATTAAAAGCATAACGGGTGGCAACACGGGCAACAACATAACTTCTACCGTATCTGCTACCGTGGTTTACGATGGCGGACTGAACTCGTTGGCGTCGGGCAAATCGGCGTCGCAGGCTATAACGGTCGATATTTATGCGGTTTACAACGACGGCGCAACCGGCGGCGGCGCCGACAAAACCGTGAAACTGACCGCATCAATCAAAGACTGCTACTGCTGTCCGGGCTTGCTCATCCCGGGCGGGGAATACACCGAGAATACTCCTAATATAGGCGTAAACCAGTTTCCCTATGCGGAAACTGATAATACAGACGGTAAGGTTATTGAATCCTTGCGTTCTTATTTTACATCCACAGGCAAGGATTTGTGCATTTATTACCGCGATTACAGCGCTACTGCCAATACTAACAATTCAGATACAATTTCCGGTAAGACTGCCATCAACGCTTCGACAACCACAAATGCAAATTTGAGTTACGTTTGCGGCGCAAGCAACGGCAAAGGCGTCGATACGGGACATTCCAATTCGGCTTGGCGTTTGCCTAATCTGATGGAGTTGGCTCAAATCGGTCAGTTGGCGTCGGAAAATACCCTCGGACCAAGCGCCGCTCTTACAAAGGCAATGGTTACTGCCTCGATGAGTTATACCAATGGCAAACTGCCGGCAGGTTCCGCCATAACTTATCATACTTTTTATAACTTACGCGGCGATGAAACTACCCTGGATGTATATTGGAGCAGTACCATATATGACGAAAATTACTTTTATATTTGGGAATTCGTGCCAAGCAAACGCCACAGCGGCGCCGGCTATATAGGGCAAAATAACGGCTTTTATCTTCGCTGTGTGAGGAGTTATTAGTCATCGATTCGAGATATTCCATTTCTAATTTTGAGAATGGAATATCTTTTTTTTGGAGGGAAAACGGCGTTTGAGGAAAATTTTTTGCCGGATTTTCTTGCCCGTAAGCCCAAAATTTATTACTTTTGCAGCCGATTTTAAAAATTAAATGACCTAACAAAATTCATTATGGACGACGTACCGGGTTATAGACAGAGAACGAAAACAGGAGTATTAACTTGTCTGTAAGGTCGCCTTATGCCTCCTTGCAGATTATTAAAATTTTGAAAGGAGGTAACAAAATGAATGCCAACAATCAACAAACCTACAACGACGACAGCATCGGCCGCCTGATGACTACCGAATATGTCGCAGTAAAACCTTATTTTACAGTAGAACAGGCCTTGTGCCATATCCGCAAATACGGGCGCGATTCCCAAACCCTGAATGTAATTTATGTTGTTGATAATCAATGGAAATTGATTGACGACATCCGCATCAAGGAACTGATTTTAGCCGAACCGCAAAAGACAATTTCGCAACTGACCGACAACCGTTTTGTGGCCTTGAAAGCAACGGACGACCAGGAAGTTGCCGTAAAAGTTTTTCAGGATGAAAACCGCGTAGCCCTGCCCGTTGTGGAAGCCGACGGAACTCTGGCCGGAATAGTTACCGTTGACGACGTTATGGACGTCGCCGAGGAAGAAAATACCGAAGATTTCCAGAAATTCGGCGGTTCCGAAGGCCTGGATTTGTCATATACAAAAACCCCGATTTTCCAGATGGTAAAAAAACGCGCAGGCTGGCTTATCGCCCTCTTTTTGAGCGAGATGCTGACCGCTTCGGCAATGGGGCATTTCGAGGCCGAAATATCGAAAGCCGTAATGTTAGCCCTCTTTGTGCCGCTGATAATTTCGAGCGGCGGCAATTCGGGTTCGCAGGCTGCGAGTCTGATTATCAGGTCCTTAGCCCTCGAAGAATTGAGGTTGCGCAACTGGTGGTTTGTTATGAAGAAAGAAATTATTTCAGGCGTTCTGCTCGGCTCAATCCTTGGAATAATCGGCTTTTTGCGGATATTCGTCTGGCAGGAATCCGGTTTTTACGATTACGGGACTTATTGGATGTGGATAGGCGCAAGCGTCGCCGTTTCGCTGATATTCATTGTTTTATGGGGAACGCTGGCCGGCTCGATGATTCCGATTGTGCTGAAACGCATAGGCCTCGACCCCGCAACCGCTTCGGCTCCTTTCGTGGCGACGCTCGTCGATGTTACCGGCGTAATTATCTATTTTACCGTTTCGGCCGTATTTTTGACGGGAAAATTGCTGTAAATTTTGTAAAAATGCTTACTTTTGCAAATTGAAACATCGAAAAAAATGAAAAATAACGACTGGAAAGACCGCTTGAACGTGGTTTATTCTACCAATCCCGATTTCCGATACGATACGGGCGCGGAGGAAGAGCCGGAAACGCTGCCCAAAGAGCGGCAAACGCTCCGGATTGCCCTCGACAAGCGCAACCGCGGCGGGAAACAGGTTTCGCTCATTACCGGATTTGTCGGCAAAACCGGCGACCTCGAAGCGCTGGGCAAACTGCTGCGCGTGCGCTGCGGCGCAGGCGGCTCGGTCAAGGACGGCGAGATAATCATTCAGGGCGATTTCCGCCGACGGCTGCTCGAAATACTGCAAAAAGAAGGATACGCAAAAACAAAATGTAATTTATAACGATATGAACGACAACAGATATATGCAGCGCGGAGTTTCGGCCTCGAAAGAGGACGTTCACAACGCCATAAAAAACATTGACAAAGGCATTTATCCAAAGGCTTTTTGCAAGATTATCCCCGATATTCTGGGCGGCGGGGACGATTACTGCAACATTATGCATGCCGACGGCGCAGGCACCAAATCATCGCTCGCCTACCTCTATTGGCGCGAAACGGGCGACCTCTCGGTCTGGAAAGGCATTGCGCAGGACGCCCTGATAATGAACATCGACGACCTGCTCTGCGTCGGCGCAACCGACAATATCCTGCTTTCATCAACCATCGGCCGCAACAAACACCTGATTCCGGGCGAAGTAATCGCGGCTATCATTCAGGGAACCAACGAGTTATGCGAAGAATTGAGCGCACTTGGAGTTCATATCTATCCTACCGGCGGCGAAACGGCCGATGTGGGCGACCTTGTCCGCACCATAATTGTCGATAGCACAGTCGCTTGCCGTATGCGCCGTTCCGATGTGGTCGATAATGCCAATATTGTAGCCGGCGATGTGATTGTAGGGTTAAGTTCGTCGGGACAGGCAACTTACGAAAAGGAGTACAACGGCGGAATGGGCAGCAACGGCCTGACCAGCGCCCGCCACGATGTTTTTTCAAAATATTTGGCCGAAAAATATCCCGAAAGTTACGACAGCAACACTCCTGCCGATTTGGTTTATTCAGGCTCGATGAGCCTTACCGACCGGATTGCGGAACTCGGCATTGACGCCGGAAAACTCGTGCTTTCGCCGACCCGCACCTACGCTCCGGTCGTCAAGCGGGTTTTGGACGCTATGCGCCCGCAAATCCACGGAATGGTACACGTTTCGGGAGGAGCGCAAACCAAAATCCTGCATTTCATTGATAATCTGCGCGTTGTGAAGGACTGCCTTTTCCCCGTTCCGCCGCTTTTCCGCCTTATCAGGGAGCAGTCGGGAACAGACTGGCGCGAAATGTACCGCGTTTTCAATATGGGGCACCGGATGGAAATCTACTTGCCGCAACAGTTTGCCGGCGAAGTGATTGCGATTTCCAAATCCTTTGGAATAGACGCGCAAATTATAGGCCGCGTCGAAGCCTCGGACAAAAAAGAATTGATTATCGAGGGCGAATACGGCCGGTTTGAGTATTGACGCGCTTTTTCAGTAAATTTCCTTTGCTATTCGCCTTACGCTTTCCGAAGCCATAAGGGTATAGAAATGCAGGGCCGACACGCCTCTGCGGATTAGTTCGCGGCACTGCTCAATTCCCCATTCCACGCCGACTTCGGTTGCTTCGGCGTCGGTTTTGCACTTTTCAAGTTCGCGGGCAAAGGCTTCGGGAATCGACGAGCCGAAAATCTTAGGCAAAACAGTCAGTTGATTTTGGAAAACAACAGGTTTTATGCCCGGAATTATCGGAACCGTAATCCCTTCGTGGCGGCAGCGGTCAACGAAAGCGAAATATTTTTCGTTGTCGAAAAACATCTGGGTAACGGCATATTTGGCTCCCATAGCGATTTTCTGTTTCAGGAAAGCAATATCCGAATCCATACTCGGCGCTTCCTCGTGTTTTTCGGGATAGCAGGCCACGCCGAAAGAAAAGGGCGTGTCGGGCTTCTCGAAAGTCGAGCCGTCGTCGGCAATTCCGCGGTTGAAATTATTGACCTGCACAATCAGGTCGGTAGTGTGTTCGTGGGTTTCTTCGGGCCGGATGCGGTCGGGTTCGAGTTTTTTCGTATCGCCGCGCAGCAGAAGCAGTTCGCTTACGCCGAGGAAATTCAGGTCGATAAGCGCATATTCGGTTTCGCTACGGGTAAAACCTTTGCAGATGATATGCGGAACGGTTGTAATGCCGTAGCGGTACTGGATTGCGGCCGCTATTGCCACCGTTCCGGGGCGTTTGCGGACATTGACCGTTTTCGAGCCTCCGCCGGGCAGTTCCACCTGAACATTTTCGCTGTGATGAGTAGTGATATTGATGTATTTAGGATTAAATTCCTTCAATTTATCAATTATTGAGCATACTTTGGAAAAACTGTTGCCTTTCAGGGGCGGCAGGATTTCAAAAGAAAATGATGTTTTTTCCTCTTTTTTTGAAAAATCTATTACGTTCATAAGACGATTTCTGTGTTAAAATTTATGCAAAATTACGCCAAATTTTTCAATTATCCTATTTTCTTTTTGGCTTTCTCACGCCACATCTTCTTCCGTAACCAGATTATTGATGATAAAACTTTGCCGTTCCATCGTGTTTTTTCCCATATAAAATTCGAGCATTTCCTTCACTGCATCCTGCTTGCGCATTGTTACAGGGTCGAGGCGGAGGTCTTTTCCGATAAAATGCTTAAATTCGGCGGGCGAAATTTCGCCAAGGCCTTTGAATCGCGTAATTTCGGGATTCGGCCCCAGACGCTCGATTGCTTTTATGCGCTCTTCGTCGGAATAGCAATATTGCGTTTCTTTCTTGTTGCGGACGCGGAAAAGCGGGGTTTGCAGGATAAAAACGTGGTTATTTTTTATCAAATCGGGGAAAAATTGCAGGAAAAACGTGATTATCAGCAGCCGGATGTGCATTCCGTCAACGTCGGCGTCGGTTGCGATGATTATCTTGTTGTAGCGCAGCCCTTCCAGCCCGTCTTCGATGTCGAGAGCGGCCTGCAAGAGGTTAAATTCCTCGTTTTTATAGACGATTTGTTTCGTTTCGCCGTAAGTGTTGAGCGGTTTTCCGCGCAGGCTGAATACGGCCTGGTAATTCGGGTCGCGGCTTTGAGTAATGGAACCGCTGGCCGAATCGCCCTCGGTAATGAAAATGCAGGTTGCATCGAGGTTTTCGCCTTTTGCGTCGCTGTAATGGAGCCGGCAGTCGCGGAGTTTCTTGTTGTGCAGGCTTGATTTTTTAGCCCTTTCGCGGGCAAGTTTTGTAACTCCGGCTATTGCTTTGCGTTCTTTTTCCGATTCGAGGATTTTTTTCAGCATTGCGTCGGCCACATCGGGCGTTTTGTGCAGGAAATTATCCAACTCGCGCTTTATGAAATCGCCGATGAATTTTGCGATTGTAGGCCCTTCGGGGCCAATGTCTTTCGAGCCTAATTTGGTTTTTGTTTGAGATTCAAAAACCGGCTCCTCAACCTTTATTGCGACGGCTGCAACTATTCCGGCGCGGATGTCCGAAAAGTCGAAATTTTTGGAATAATATTCCTTAATTGTCCGCGAAACCGATTCTTTGAACGTCGAGAGATGAGTTCCGCCCTGTGTCGTAAATTGCCCGTTTACAAAGGAATAATACTCTTCGCCGTACTGGTTGGCGTGAGTAATCGCCACCTCAATATCTTCGCCTTGCAGGTGAATAATCGGATATAGCGCTTCGGAAGTCATATATTCGTTCAGCAGGTCGGCAAGCCCGTTTTTGGACACGAATTTTTTGCCGTTGTAGTTGATTATCAGCCCGGCATTGAGGAAGGTATAATTTTTGAGCAGGATTTCGACAAATTCGTCGCGATAATGAAAATCCTTAAAAATTTCTTCGTCGGGAATGAAATTTACGAGCGTCCCGTTGGGCTGGTCGGTGTCAAATTCCGGCTCGTCGCTCGAAATCAGCGCCCTGTTGTATTCTACGAGTTTTGTTTTCCCCTCGCGGAAACTCTGAACCGACATCGTTAGCGAAAGCGCGTTTACCGCCTTGATGCCCACGCCGTTAAGCCCGACGGATTTTTTGAACGCCTTGCTGTCGTATTTTGCGCCGGTGTTCATTTTCGAAGAAACGTCCACAACCTTGTCGAGCGGAATGCCGCGTCCGTAGTCGCGGACAGTTACCACGCCGTCTTCTATCGTGATGTCGATAGATTTTCCGAAACCCATCATATATTCGTCGATAGCGTTGTCGAGGACTTCCTTCAAAAGTACGTAAATGCCGTCGTCAGCCGACGAGCCGTCGCCAAGTTTGCCGATATACATTCCCGGACGGACGCGGATATGTTCCCACCAATCGAGGGTAATAACGTTATCGCCCGTATAGTCGGCTTCTTTCCCGACAATATTTGAATTTAGTTCATTCATAGATGTTTAATAAATGCTCTTCTGGTTTTTATATGTTCAACGTCGAAATATTCCCATTGCGACTGCATTTTCTGATTCAGTTCGAGTTCGGGGTTGCTCTCTGCGAATTTGAAGCCCATTTCATTGAAAATCGGTATCAAATCGTAGAACAGCAGCGCATTTACGCCCTTATTCTGATAATCGGGATGAACGCCCATAATGTACAAATCGACCACGTCGTTTTTGCCGTAAAGCGCTTTCAGCAAATGAAATATGCCGAACGGAAAAATATGCCCCTTCGCTTTTTGCAGCGCTTTTGAAAGGCTGGGAAGCGTGATTGCGATGCCGATTACGGCGTCGTCCTCCTCGCGGATAACGAGGGTAATCATCTTCAAGCGGAGCATTGGAATATACATTTTTATATAGTAGTCTATCTGCTTGGCGGACAGTTCGGAATACCCGTAAAGCGGCTTGTAGGCTGCGTTCCAGAGTTCAAATATCCGTTTTGCATAAGGCCATATTTCTTTTGTTTTTTTGAATTTCAGCAGTTTTAATCCGTATTTTTTCAGGACAATTTCCGAAATACGGCGGTGCTTTTCGGGAATTTCCGTCGGCATCGTAACAAGATATTCTTTCCAGTCCTGGTCTTTGACGTAGCCGAGTTTTGTCAAATGTTCCTTGTAATACGGGAAACTGTAAGTTGTCGCCATCGTTCCCAGCCGGTCGAAGCCCCAGACGAGCAGGCCTTCGTGGTCGAGGTCGGTAAATCCGAGCGGCCCCTGAATGCCGTTCATTCCCTTGGCGACAGCCCATTTTTCCACTGCATCGAACAGGGCGGAGGAAACTTCCTCGTCGTCGATAAAATCCAAAAAACTGAAACGGGCGTATTTCTGATTCCACGTTTCATTTGCCTTGTGATTGATGATTCCGGCTATCCGGCCGACAATTTTTCCGTCCCTGTAAGCGAGGAAACAAATCGATTCGCTGAAATCGTAAGCGGGGTTTTTTTCGGGGTTCAGAGTCATCATTTCATCTTCTATCAATCCGGGTACGTGAAAGGGATTGCCTTCATACAGTTTGATGTTGAATTCCACAAACTTGCGCAAATCCTTTTTGTCCTTGACTTGGGTAATTGTTACTGCCATTTTTTTGATTATATTTGCTGTTTCAAGGTGCAAAGTTAATGAAAATTTAAGAAAAAGCAATCGTTTTTTTCAACCAAATTTTTTTATTACCTTTGCATAAGATAGGATGCGTTTCGGCAAAAATAAATAAATTTGTTTTTGCACTCAACTTTCACTATCTTTGCAAACCCTCCTCAAAAAAAGTATCTGCAAGTAAAGCGGGGTAATTCAATAGAAATCAGTAAGTTTGGCGTCGGTTGGCGTTTTGTGTCCATTACGAAAAAAATCGTTTTCGGCAGATTACGGCATCAGTTCCGTTTCTAAACCGTTACCCGTTCGGGATGGTGCAAAACGCAGAAAAACGCTGACATCATTTGTCGCTTTATTGCGCTGTTTGT
>JAISUN010000104.1 GCA_031272085.1 Dysgonamonadaceae bacterium
GCATTAAGCGGATTCGTCGAAATTTTGCAAAGCGAACTTGATAAAAAAGAAGAAAGCCGATTGACGATGCAAATCCTCGAAACTCACAAGTCGTTGAAATATGAACAGGTATTTAGAGCATTACAAAATATTTATAAAGAACTGATAATGAGATGAAAACAGAAATTCTTTCCGCCACAGACGTCGGTCTTGTCCGCTCCCGCAACGAAGACAGTTGCGGCACAGCCGAAACGCCCAACGGTACTGTCTGCGTGGTTTGCGACGGAATGGGCGGACACGCTGGCGGACAGGAAGCGTCGCGGATTGCGATCGATTTTGCCAATTCGGAAATATTGCTTAATTTTTCTGATTTTGACAGTATTTTTGTGAAAAAACACTATCTTTACCGCAATTACTAAAATTATAATGAAAACACTTAAACAAACATTTTTGCTGTTATTTTTCCTGATTTTGTTTACATCAGGCTCGAAAGACAAGGATTTCATCCCTTATTTCCGTGCTGCAAATCAGGCGGAATTAAGCATAGGCAAAGGCGATTATAAAGAGGCTCTTGTCGCGTACAAAACTCTTTTCAAGGAATATCCGCACAGTCTGGAACGCGAGGTTTACAACGCTTTCCTTTGCGCTATGGAAGAAAACCTTACTGACGACGCTCTCTCGCTTGCAAAGCAGTTAGTCCTTCACGGTTACGAGTTGAAAGATTTCGGTTCGCCCGCTTTTGAAAAGTTCAAAAACAATGCCGAATTATGGAGAAAACTGTCGGCTGAATATCCGAAGTTGAGGAAAAAATTTGAAAAATCCTATAATCCAACCCTTATGAAAAAATACGAGGCGCTTAACAAGACTGACCAGTATTATGCCAGTGGCAGTGTTGATGGGCTGTCAGTGGACAGTGCATATTATTCTCTTTTCTTGTCAATCAGGGAATTAATAAACAAAAACGGATTTCCGCCTTTAATAAATAAACCCTCGCTCGATATACCGATATATGCGATGCTTAGGCATTATGGCGCCTTGGAAAACAAGGTTAAACATCCTTTGAATATTGATACCATATATACTAAAATGAAAGATATTAATGTACACAAATTAGCATACGAGGCTTTGCATCAAGGTTTGCTGACGCCGGAAATGTATTGTGGCATTACGACATATATGGGCGAAAATCCTTATGGGAAAATCTATATTGAAATTGACTATGAAGCGGAAACGGTAAAAACATTATTATACGTTTTGCCGGAACAAAGAGAAGCGATGAACAGGAAACGCGATGAAATAGGTTTGCCCGTTATCGGCGAAGTGGCGCAAGATGCGATAAACTCAACCTGGTACAGGGAATTTCCGTTTAAGAAAATTAAAGAAGCGTGGCTTGCCTGCGATACTTGTACAAAACGAGATTATCTCTTATTAGGCAAAAAAATCGAATTAGAAGTAGAAAAAAAATATCCAAAAAATTATTTTCGTTATTATACAAAAAATATAGGTAATGAAATATATGAGTTAAATTCTCAAAAATATAAAAAGAATCTTCCTAAAAGAAAATGATACTGATATTCAGCGAGAATGCATTATCTTTGCCCGTTAATTAACAATGAACAAATATGGCAAAGAAAATTATCATCTCATTACTGATTTGCACTCAATTCTGCGGATTTTGTTTAGCGCAGCAGCGGAATTACGACCAGGAATTGTACAATCTGTTGGCGCAGGAAAAAATAATAGACGCCGTTGATTATTACAATGAATATAGCGACAGTATCTATTATCAGCAGACGCGTGATTATTTTCAAATTAATTTCGATATTGCCTACAATCGTTATGAGCGGGCAATTGACAGTTTATCTGCGTTTATTGATAAATATTGTCCCGACGATGAGGTTAGATTGTCCTACCTGTTATGGCAAGTTAATCTGTGCTTCTTGAATTGGGATTATCAAAACGGCGTCAATACTTTCGATAAAACTTACGCGCTTTTGCAAAGTAATCCCGAATTGTTGAAAGCATATAAGACTGTTGTTCAATCGCTTATGTCTTTACGTAATTTGTTTTACGAATTGGCAAAATACCCTAAAATGCAAATTACAAATGTGGCAGATAATGAAGAAAGCGTTGAGATAGAAATAGATACGCTAAATTCGATACTTACTTTTCCTGCGCAATATAATAATCAGTATATTAAAACAATGTTTGATACCGGTAATGCTTTTCCTTTATTTTTAGACAGGAAAAATGCTGAAATGCTGGGTATTCGCGAACTTGGCACGTTGAATAATAACGGAAAAGATTCCGTTTCTATCGGCATAATTGATTCAATCAGAATTGGAAATCTCTTGATAACCAACGCGATGGCGGCAATAATGAATGATAATTATTCTAAACGCTGTGTTTCCGATACTCTTGATGACAGAGAAGCTGTTAATAAAATCAATTCGATTGAAAAACAAATACAAATTATTTTGGGTATGCCAATCATCAGACAGTTGCATCGTATTGATTTTGACCTGTTAAATAACAAAATGGTGATTTCTAATCGTAATCAAAATGGCAATTCTAATAAAAGTAATATTTATTTAAAAAATCAATCGCTTTATTTACAGGCTTTTATAAATGGCATTAATTTTACTTCCTTTATTGATACCGGAGGCGCAAACGCTTTTCTGTACTTGTACAATGCTTTTCAAAAGAAACATTCCGGCAATATTATCGTCAATGATACTGCAAGAGTTTATACGGAATCAGAGTGTTTAGTAGATGGTTCAGAATATGTAAAATACTTGCTGTCAGCGCCTTGTAAATTTAGTTTAGATGATAAAGCCGGAATAACCGAAATAAAAACCGCTGTATTACAAAATTCAGATGTTAAAATTGCAAAATTTGCGGGCGATGCTTATCTTGGTTATGGTTTTCTGAAAAAAAACTTTTCCCGGTTCTCTTTTAATTTCGATTCAATGCGGTTTGAGTGCGAATAGTTGCCCCCGCCTGTTAAGCAGTGGGGGGCAGCCATACACTGTCCTTGCGGGCGTTTAACCTTGCCTACTCGCTCCTGACGCAACGCACGGTTATTTTTTTCCGTTGCGGCGCGGTTCCCCTTTTCCCGCTCTTCACGTTTTTAACAAATAAATCGTCGTCGCCCCTGACCGTAGAAGTCCAATGCCAGCCGATTGGCGATTGAGCATCCAAATACACTTTTGTCCATATTGCATCCATTTCCTGCAAAGTCGGCAGCCGCCAGTCGTAGTAACCGTCTTTCCTCGATGCTTCGCAAAAATCGAGGGCGCCCTGATAGTTGGCTATTGTCCATTCGCCAAGCGCAAGCGTCTGGCTGTTAGTGGAACTGTTGCTTGCCGAACTGTTGCTTACAGATTGCGGTTGCGAAAACGAATATGCCGTCTTCTCCCTCTTTGCATTTTCAAATTCATTGTTCTTGCGGTTTTCGGCAATTTTTCTTGCCACATCGGGCGAAGTGTTTTCCTCGACAAACACATGTACAAGATTGATGCCGACGGTATATATTTTCCCCGCTTCAAAATCGTATGTGATAGCGCTCATCCGCACCGGATTGCCGCTGGGGTCGTTCAAGGCTTTGATGCTGTGAACGCCGGGCAATACGTCGGCGACAACCACAGAGCCTTTGAGGCCTCCGGTATGCGCCGAGCGGAAGTTCTTTGAACTTACTCTAAATCCGTCGATTTCCAGCCCGATTGTAGAGGTAATCGTAGCCACCTGCGATTGGTCGCGAATCACCTCTTCCGAATCGTACGCTAAAAAAAACGGAGCGCTGGAACTTGATACTGCCGCATTGTGAACGCCGCAGCCCGGCAGTAAAAGCGTTGCTGCCAAACCTGCTAATACTTTCTTAAAATCAAACTTTTTCATTGTTTTTTCTTGCTTTTTTTGTTATTTAAAAATCGCTACACTAAATATACGGCACAAAAATACAGAAAATAAATATATGCGACAAGCCCCCAAAAGAGTGGTTTTTTGAGTTGAAACAGTAAAATTTTTGGTTAATCGGCTTCTTGGAGTAAAATATTTATATTCAGGATAATATTTATTTTTCCAATAAGATAGGGGCTTAAAGCAAAATTTTTTGTATCTTTGCACCACAAAAATAACGATATTATTATAATGACAAAAAGAGATAAACCCCTGATACTCATCACAAACGATGATGGCATTCAGGCAAAGGGAATTAATAAATTGATAGAAGCGGTGCGCGAATTGGGCGAATTAGTTGTGGTTGCCCCTGACAGTCATCGTTCCGGTATGTCGAGCGCAATTACGGCGCTGACGCCGCTCCGTGCCAACCTTGTAAAGAAAGAAGAAAATCTTACTGTTTATGCTTGCACCGGCACTCCGGTTGATTGTATCAAACTGGGACTGAACGAGTTACTCGATAACAGACGGCCAGACCTTATCATTTCGGGAATTAATCACGGTTCAAATGCCGCCGTTTGCGTCATTTATTCCGGAACTATCGGCGCCGCGCTCGAAGGCTGCATCGCCGGAATTCCTTCGCTGGGCGTTTCGCTGACCAATCACTCGCCGGAAGCGGATTTCACGCAAGCCGCCGAACTTGGCCGAATCATCGCAGAACGAGTTTTGGAAGAAGGCCTCCCGAAAGGCGTTTGCCTGAACCTGAACGTGCCTGACGTCCAAAAAGTGCGCGGATTGAAGGTTTGCACGCAGACAAAAGGCTATTGGACAAAGGAATATATGCCTGCCAAAGACGCCGTTGGAAAAACAGTTTACTGGCTGACCGGCGAATTTTTTAACGAGGAGCCGTACAACAAGCAGAGCGACGAATGGGCTTTAAGCCAGGGATATGCAGCGCTGGTGCCGCTTCAAGTTGATATGACGGCCTACGAATTTATGAAATCGATTCCCAACTGGGAAATAATTTCCTGATGAAATATTTTCTTGTAGTCGGCGAAGCATCCGGCGATTTGCACGCATCAAATTTGATGAAATCGCTGAAAATGAAAGACGTGGAAGCCGACTTTCGCTTTTTCGGGGGCGGACTGATGCAGCAGGCAGGCGGGAAAATGCTGAAACACTACCGCGAAATGGCCTTTATGGGCTTTGTTCCGGTACTGATGAACCTCGATAAAGTATTTAAAAACCTAAACGATTGCAAAAGAGAAATAATTGATTATCAGCCCGATGCGGTTATTTTAGTCGATTATCCCGGATTTAATCTTAAAATTGCAAAATTTATCAAGGATAACTCGCTTAAATTCAATAAATTACCAAAAATAATCTATTATATTTCGCCAAAAATCTGGGCGTGGAAAGAAGGCCGAATAAAAACTATCCGTCAATATGTGGATAAAATGCTCTGTATTTTTCCGTTCGAGGTTGATTTTTACAAAAAACGCAATTACAGCGTTGAATATGTCGGCAATCCCACTGTTGATGAAGTTTTTGAGTTCAAAAGCAAGCCCTGCCGTTTTGAAGATTTTATTTCGGCCAACAATTTAGACAGCAGGCCGATAATCGCATTGTTGGCCGGCAGCCGGAAACAGGAAATAAAAGACAATTTGCCGGCAATGATTGAGGCTGCATCGCAATATGCGGAAAATCAATTAGTTATAGCCGGAGCGCCCGGCATTTCGCCCGAATATTACCGGAATTTTACGGCCGGAAAACCGGTCAAAATCGTCTTTAACCAGACATACGAACTGCTCCGGCAGTCGAAAGCCGCGCTCGTAACTTCCGGCACCGCAACTCTGGAAACTGCCCTGTTCGGCGTTCCGCAGGCCGTTTGTTACAAAACGCCCTTAAAGCGCGTCAGCACCTTTGTTTGGAAGCATTTTTTCGGCGTAAAATACATATCTTTGGTCAATCTTGTGGCCGACAGGGAAGTTGTGAAGGAACTTTTTGGAGTTTCATTTTCGGTCGGAATTATCAAAAACGAACTCGGCCGGCTGCTCAACGATTCCGGCTATCGGCAAAAAATATCGGAAGATTATGCCGAAACCGCCGCGCTCCTCGGCGCTCCCGGAGCCTCTGAAAGAGCGGCTGCAAGCCTGATTGCCGCACTTATTGCAATTTAATTCCGTCCATTAACCCGAAAAGTTCATCCAAAGTATTTGCCCGTAGCATCGCAACTTTGGTCGGTTTGAAATCGGGAATGCCCTTAAACAGCGGACTTGCGGCGATATGACGGCGGCTGTGGAGGATTCCGCGCCGCTCGTCGAGTCGGTTGATGCTTTGCAGAATCTGGCGTTTCAAAATATCTAAGTAATATTCAAAAGGCTGTTTTTCAGGCAGTTTGCCTGTGGCAAGATATTCTTTTATTTCTCGGAAAATCCAAGGGGA
>JAISUN010000128.1 GCA_031272085.1 Dysgonamonadaceae bacterium
GTTTGCGGTTTTTTATTTATAGCCGGATTAAGCGCTTGACGTACCGATTTGATGCTTGAAGACATAAATAATCAGATTTTGACTGCAAAGATACGAAAATGAGTTGGAAAGGCAAAATCCAAATCAATCTAACAAAATATAACTCATTGTTGCAAAAACACCTGTATTTTCCTCTGAATTTTTTCTTTTTCTCAACAAAAATCCGTCAGTAAAACGTCAGTATTAAAAAGCAAAAAGAGTCAGAAAACATTCCTAACTCCTTCTCTTTCAGCCGTCGGGGTGAGACGATTCGAACGTCCGACCACACGCCCCCCAGACGCGTACTCTAACCGGGCTGAGCTACACCCCGAAATTCGGTTTTGCGCTGCAAAGGTAGGCATTTTTTTTCATTCCGCCAAACTTTAATGCCGCTTTTGCTCGAAAAAATAAAAAATTTATACATTTACCCGATATAAGTTTTCAAATTTTTGACGTAAGTATCGAACGCATCCAAGCCTTTCGGCGTGATACGGCAAGTGGTGCGGGGCATTTTCCCCTTGAACGATTTGGCGACTTCGATATAGCCTGCCTCGCTCAATTTGTCAATCTGGACGCTCAAATTGCCCGAAGTCGCGCCGGTTTTTTCTTTCAGAAAGACAAAATCGGCCTCCTCGACGCTGATTAACAGCGACATAATCGCCAACCGCAACTGCGAGTGCAAGAGCGGGTCAAGTTCCTTAAACATCGCAGTCGGATTTTTTGTTCAATAATAGCCCCGGAACGACAAATCCAAGCAACATACAGACAGCGAGGATAATGAACGGAATTATTTCGTTTTCTCCGATGTTGAAGACTGCCATCAACGACCAGCACGCAAATCCCGCCCAAAACACGATTGCGCCGAAAACAAATGGTTTGAAGCGGCAGGCCTTTGCCGTTGCATAAGTGCATAACCCGCACAATAACAGCACAAAAGGAGTGATGAAAATGAAAAGAATACCGCTCCAACCATCGGCTCTGTAAAGGGCAAAAATGAATGCAAGAAAAATTGCGTAAGTAATCAAAAAACCTTGCCATACTGCGCCTATAATGGTGTCTATATGTGTTTTAACCAACTGTGTATGCCGGTTTTTCCAGTTGACGTAAAAATCAATGACTACTAATGGCAAACACAAAGCCCAAACCGAATATGAATAATTTTCAAATTCGGGCTTTAAAAATGCAAGCAACAGGCTGTTAGACAAGGCAATCACCGCTATCGCTACGCCCCAAAAAATCATACTGTTGCCGGCTCCTTTCCTGACATTATTCCGCGCTTGCGCTATCATCTCGTTAATCAACGCAAGACTTTCCTTTTCTGAAAAATTTGTTTCCATTTCTTGTAAAATATTGATAGTTAATGAATAATTTCGTCGTTAAACCTGTCAGGTTTCCAAAACCTAACAGGTTTTTGCTTAATCTACCGCAGCGTAATCGTTTCCACTGTTTCCTCATCGGGTTTGACTGCAAATTTCAAATCGAAAAAAGTTGGAGCGCCCGTTTTCGGCACAAAATTGTTGCTGAACCCCCAAGGCTCTGTCGGGATGCCGTTTTCGCCCTGTTCAAGCCGGTAATTTTCGTTCGTGTCCTGAAAAACCGCAACAGCATAATCGCCTGCCGCGATTTTGTCGAAAACCACCGAGGCCGTTTCTCCTTCAATTTTAACAATTTTCGCATCAACAGGCTGTTTCAGAAAGCCGTTTTCGGCAAAAACTGCGGCCATAATTTGCCCTTTTGCCTCTTTGATGCCCCGAATTTCGACGGTAAGTTTTGTCTGTGCGCCGAGCGTGCCTGCCGCAAACAGCAACATCAGCGCTAAAATTTTGCTTTTCATTTTCCAAATAAATTTTAAGTTAATAAATTAAATTTGCTGCAAATATAAAGTAGTTTATTTTATAAACCAAAATATTTTAGTTAAAAATTGTTAAAAGAAATATAGCGATGGTATCGTTCTAAAATTAAACCTGTCAGGTCTTTAAGACCTGACAGGTTTTTTAAATGCGGAATTAATCCGGAGTTTCGGAATAATATTTTTACCAGATTGCTACTCGCTTTTCTTTCGGCACAAACATTTTGTTGGCTTCCGTAACTCCGAAGGCGTCGTACCATGCGTCAATCTGCGGAAGCGCCCCATTTACGCGCCATTTGCCCAGAGCGTGGGGGTCGGATTTTGTGCGGCGCAGAATTTCGGCGTCGCGGATATTACCTGCCCAAACTGTTGCGTAAGCGAGGAAAAACCGCTGTCCGTCGGTGAATCCTGCTATCAGAGCGGGAGCCGGTTTGTCTTTCAGGGTATTTTGGTAAGCCTGCCACGAAACCTGCAATCCACCCTGGTCGGCAATATTCTCGCCCAGAGTGAGTTGGCCATTAGCGTGAACGGAATCGATAACCACAATATTGTTGAAAAAATCCACCAAAACCTGTGCGCGTTCCTTGAAGCGGGCTGCATCGTCGGCTGTCCACCAGTCGGTCAGGTTGCCGTCCTTGTCGAATTGCCGTCCCTGGTCGTCGAATCCGTGCGTCATTTCGTGGCCGATAACCACTCCAATTGCGCCGTAGTTAGCGGCGTCGTCGGCTTTGGGGTCGAAGAAAGGCGCTTGCAGAATGGCCGCTGGAAAGCAAATTTCGTTGGTTCCGGGGTTGTAGTAAGCGTTCACAGTTTGAGGATACATCAACCATTCGTCCTTATCGACGGGTTTGTTGAACTTGCTCATCATATAGTCGAAATCGAAGCAGGTTGCCGCCGTCATATTTTCGAGGTATGATTTTTCGGGGTCGATTTCGAGAGCCGAAAAATCGCGCCATTTGTCGGGATATCCGATTTTTATGTGGAAAGTTGCAAGTTTTTCGAGAGCCTTAACTTTCGTTGAATCGCCCATCCACGCGAGGTTTTGAATACGTTCGCCGAGAGCGGTTTGGAGATTTTTTACCAAATTCAGCATTTTTTCTTTCGACGATGGCGGAAAATATTTCTCTACGTAAAGTTGGCCGACCGCTTCGCCCATTGCGTCGTCAACAGCGCCAATGGCGCGTTTCCAGCGTTCGCGCTGAACTTCCGCTCCCGACAGGGTTTTGCCGTAATATTCAAATCGGGCAGCGCTGAATTCGTCGCTCAAATATGGGGCTGAATTGTTGATAACATTCCATTCGAGATAATATTTCAGGTCTTCGAGCGGCGATTCGGTTATCACTTTGCTGACTTCGGCAATCGGATTTAACTGCCCGACATTCAGTTCTTTAAGGCCTTCGAGGTTTCCGAATACGGTTTTCCAGTCCACTTCGGGCGAAAGTTTGATAAGTTCTTCGATGCTGATTTTGTGGTAGTTAGCCACAGGGTCGCGGAGTTCTACTCTCGACGAGGCTGCTTTTGCCAAGCGGGTTTCTATCTTCATTACCGCTGCCGAAGCCGCTTTCGATTCGGTTTCGGTAAATCCCGACAGGGCGAAAAGTTTTTCAATCATTGCCGTATATTTTTCGCGCAGCAATTTTGAATGGTCGTCGTTGTCGAGATAATAATCGCGGTCGCCCATGCTGAAACCGCCCTGAAAGAGGTGTAAAATGTTGAGCGAACTGTTTTTATCGTCGGCTGCAACATAAAAACTGAAAAATGGGGCGGCGCCTTCGCGGAAAAGTTCTGGCAAAAGCGAAGAAAGCGCGTTTTTGTCGTCCAGCGCTGATATTAACGGCAGACCGCCCATCGGAGCGGCTCCTTCGCTGTTCAGTCGGTCGCTGTCCATTGCTAATGCGTAAAGGTCGCAAACTTTCTGCGGAATCGAGCCGGTGGCGTTTTTCTTCGCCGAAAGTTCCGCAATCAGGGCGCGAACCTGCTCCTGACTTTTCTCGCCGAGTGCGTCAAATGCGCCGTAGCGGGCGTATTCCGGTTTCAGCGGATGCGTTGCAATCCAGCCTCCGTCGGCGTATTGGTAAAAATCGTCGCCTGCGATAGCAGTTGTATCGAGGTTCGAGGGGTCGATACCCCGCGCAGTTTCATTTTTGTCTGATTTACAAGAAGATAAACTCATTGCAAAGATAATTGTTAAATAAAAAAATTGTTTTACCATAATTTGGATGTATTTTTAATTGGACGCAAAGGTACTATCAATTTTGCATTTAACAAAATTTTTCCGGCTTTACGTAAAAAAATGGCTGTCCGCAGGACAGCCATTTTCGCTTTTTGCTTTGGAATCAGTTAGTTACTTAACTAATAATGAATCAACAACTTGCAGATTCAAAGCGCCTACGGCTGCTTTTACTTTTGCCGCGTCGGCTTTCTTGATTTCGCCTGTCAGGGTTACAATGCTGTCCTTAACGGCAACCAGAACGCCGGAAGCGGCGTCGCCAAGTCCGCTGATAGCCTGCGATACGGCCTGCGAAAGAAGTTCGTCGGGGGTAAGAACAGGTTCCGGAATCTTAACTTCGATGTTGTTGACTACCGACTGAACGCCTTTGATAGCCGACAAAAGGGTTTCTGCTGCGGTTTTAGCGTCTTCCGACTCAACAACTCCCGTCAGAGTTACAACCCCGTCTTTAACTTCCGAAGTAAGAGGCACGGGAGAAGCCGCTAATGCTGCGGTTACTTCCTGCTGCAACTTTTCGTCGCTCGGTTTGCAAGAATAAAGCATAATTCCTGCAAACAGTACAATTCCAAACAATACTAAATTCCTTTTCATTTTTTAATCCCTTTTTTAAATGGTTAATATTTAAATAATAAACGCGCAAAATTAAATAATTTATTTCGTATAAAAATATTTTTCCCATTATTTTTCAATTTTTCGGGATTTTTTGGCAAAATATTCAAATTTTCATTATCTTTGTTGAATAGAAATCTAATTTTTACCATTATGTTTACGCAAACCGATATTCAACAGTTGCAGGCCAAAGGCATTTCAACTGCAAAAATTGAAGAACAACTGAAAGCCTTTGCCGAAGGGTTCCCGTTTCTGCCTGTTCAGGCTTCGGCTTCGGTAGAAAAAGGAATCAAAAAAATTCCTGAAAATGAGCAGAATTACTTTCTCGAAAAATGGGAATCTTACCTTGGAAAAAATCGCAAAATAGTGAAATTTACGCCTGCTTCGGGCGCGGCCAGCCGGATGTTCAAAGCGCTTTTCGAGTTTTTAGACTCCGATAGCGATGCGCCGGATTCCGCTTTCCTGAAAACTTTTTTCGGCGGGCTTCCGCATTTCGCTTTCTATCAAGATTTGAACGAATCTTGCCTGAAAAATGAAGGTAAAGACTGCCCGTCCCTGATTGTTGCGGGCGAATATAAAAAAATCGTTGAAAACCTGCTCGCAGAGCGGGGATTGAACTATGGCCAACTCCCCAAAGGCCTGCTTCTTTTCCATAATTATCCCGAAGGGGCGAGAACCGCGATGGAAGAACATCTTGTGGAAGGCGCTCTTTACGCTTGCAATGCGGCAAAGCAGGTAAATATCCATTTTACCGTTTCGCCGGAACACCGCGAACTTTTCCGCTCGCTCGCAGAACGCAAATCGCCGGTTTATGCCAAAAAATTCGGTGTGAAATTCGACGTGAGTTTCAGCGAACAAAAGCCTTCGACCGACACCATTGCCGCCGACGCCGACAATCAGCCTTTCCGCGACAAGGGGCGGTTGCTGTTTCGTCCGGGCGGCCACGGCGCATTGATTGAAAATCTGAACGACATCGACGCCGACGTTGTTTTCATAAAAAATGTCGATAACGTTGTTCCCGATTCTTTCAAGCAGCCGACTGTGCTGTACAAGCAACTTATAGCCGGGGTTTTGATAGATTTTCAGCAAAAGATTTTCGGATATCTGCAAACGATTGATTCCGGAAAATACGACCGCGAAAAATTGGTTGAAATGCTGTATTTTCTTCAAAATGAACTTTGTATAAAAAATCCTGACACAAAATTCCTTGAAGACGCCGAACTTGTTCTCTACATAAAATCGAAACTCAACCGTCCGCTCCGCGTTTGCGGAATGGTGCGCAACGAGGGCGAACCCGGCGGAGGCCCCTTCCTTGCGGTAAATGCCGACGGCACCGTTTCGCCTCAGATTTTGGAAAGTTCGCAAATCGACCTGAAAGACCCGGAAAAAAAGAAACTTTTCGACGGCGGCACGCATTTTAATCCTGTGGATTTGGTTTGCGCTCCGAAAAATTACCGAGGCGAAAAGTTCGATTTACCGCTCTATGTTGATAAAAATACCGGCTTTATCTCGCTGAAATCCAAAAGCGGAAAGGATTTGAAAGCCCTCGAACTGCCCGGCCTCTGGAATGGCGCAATGTCGGACTGGAACACGGTTTTCGTGGAAGTTCCGATAGAAACTTTCAATCCGGTAAAAACGGTAAACGATTTATTGAGGAAAGAACATCAGTAAGGCCGCGTCTGTCCATCGCCCCGGATAACGTACTTATATGTAGTCAGTTCCGGCAAAGCCATTGGCCCGCGGGCGTGCAGTTTCTGCGTGCTGATGCCGATTTCCGCTCCAAATCCGAATTGTGCGCCGTCGGTAAAGGCAGTCGAAACGTTGTGGTAAACGCAGGCGGCATCGACTTCTGCAAGAAAACGCCCGGCTGCGGTATCGTCTTCTGTTACAATAGTTTCGCTGTGTTTCGACGAATAGCGGGCAATGTGCGATAATGCCTCGTCAAGAGAATCGACAGTTTTTACAGCCATCTTGTAATCAAGAAATTCTGTGCCATAACTGTCTTTGTCTGAATGTTTTAGCAGTTCTTTCGGGTAATTGCCGTTCAAAGACAGATATGCCGGTTCGTCGGCAAAAATTACGACATTTTTTTCGGAAAGTCGCCTGCAAAGCGCCGGTAAATCGTTCAGCCGCCCTGAATGGACAATAAGGCAGTCAAGGGCGTTGCAGACGCTCACGCGGCGGGTTTTGGCGTTGAAAATTATCCCTGCGCCCATATCCGCGTTGCCCGAAAGGTCGAAATATGTATGGCAAATCCCGGCTCCGGTCTCGATTACCGGTATTTTGGCGTTTTCGCGGACAAAATTTATCAGCGATGCGCTGCCGCGGGGAATCAGCAAATCCACGTAGCCGCGGGCGTTGAGCAGGGTGGCAGCAGATTCGCGGTCGGGAGGCAAAAGCGTTGCAATATCGGGATTAAGTCCTTCTTCTTCAAGCGTTTGGCGGATTAAGCCGACTATGGTTTCATTGGAAAAATGCGCATCGCTGCCGCCTTTCAACACAACCGCATTGCCGCTCTTGAAGCAGAGGCTGAAAACGTCGAAACTCACATTTGGACGGGCTTCGTAAATTATGCCAATCACTCCGAAAGGAACACGTATCTTTTGGATTTTCATTCCGTTGGGGCGCGTCCATTCGGATAGAATTTCGCCTATGGGCGAAGGTAAGGCGGCAACTTTTCTTATGTCGGCGGCGATTCCCGAAATTCTTTCTTCTGTAAGCAAAAGCCGGTCATACAGCGGATTGTCGGGCGGCATTTTTTCCAAATCCTTTGCGTTTGCCGCAAGAATTACATCTGCTTCGGCTTCCGTTTTATCGGCAAGTTTTAGTAAAACAGCATTTATTTTACTCTGTTCTATGCCGTTGAGGCTGCGGGAAGCGGCGGCGGCTCGTTCAAATTGAGTTAGACAGGATTTCATAATTTTTTTATTTTAAATTAGCCCAAGTGCATATAATCGTAATGTACAAGCGGTTTTCCGCCCTTTTTTCCAATGATTTTCGCGGCTTTTTCCGAAGAAACAGCAACGCGGCCAAGCCCGACAACCTGACCTGCCGGCGACACAATCCGCACAATATCGTCTTTCTCGAAATGCCCTTCCACAGCGGTAACTCCGACAGGCAACAGGCTTGTGGCTTTCGGCGACGTCAGGGCCTCGAATGCGCCTTCGTTGATTCGCAAAATTCCTTTGGCAAAATCTTCGCTGTGCGCAAGCCATTTTTTTACTCCCGAAACCGGACGCAAGGAAGCGGGAAATCGCGTGCAAATCGTGTCTGAATCAGGGTTTAAGACAAGTTTTTCGAGTAAGTCCGTTTTTCGTCCGTTCAGGATTACAACCTCTATTCCTTCGCCGGCAACTTGACGCGCAATGCGTGTTTTGGTCAGCATCCCGCCGCGCCCGAACTGCGATTTTCCATCGCTGATATAATCCTCAATTCTTGTATTTTCCGTAATTTCGGGGATGAGCCTTGATTGCGGACTGGCCGGGTCGCCGCTGTAAATCCCGTCAACATTGCTTAAAATAAACAGCGCGTCGGCGTTCATCATCGCGGCAATCATTCCCGAAAGTTCGTCGTTGTCGGTAAACATCAGTTCGGTAACGGAAATCGTATCATTCTCATTTACAATAGGAACCACCTTTCCGGCAAGCATAGTTTCCATACACCGCTGCTGATTCAGGTAGTGGCTGCGGGTGGAAAGGCTTTCCTTGGTCGTCAGTACCTGTCCGCAGATAATTCCTTGATTATTAAACAGATGATAATAAGTATCCATTAATTTTACCTGCCCAACGGCCGAAAAAAGTTGGCGTGCGGCGATTGAATCGAGTTTGTGGAAATGTGTGTGGGCAGCGAGTTCCCCGCGTCCCGACGCAACCGCGCCCGATGAAACGACAATTACTTCGATGCCTTGCCTGAGGATGGCGGAAATTTGGCTGACAATCATTGCAACCTGTTCTGCGTCAAGCGTTCCCGAAGGAGCGGCCAGCACGTTGCTGCCGATTTTGACGACTATGCGACGGTAGCGAGTTTTGCTTTCCATTTTGCGGTAAATTCGTGATTTTTTAGGCCCCAACCCGGGACGGCCAACAGTTCGGCAGGCGATTGCGAGGTGAGCCTTTCGATGTAAAATTCGGGATTCAGACGCTTCACAAAATCAATGCAAAGGTCGATATATTCATCCACCGTAAAAAGGTGGAACATTTCGGGATTTTCGCGGTATTGGACTTCCATTGCGGAGCCTTTTATTATTTGCAACTGGTGAAGTTTAAGCGTAGTCAGCGGCAGTTCCGAAATCCGGTCGGCGTGCCGGAGCAGAGTTTCGCGGTCTTCGCCGGGCAAACCCAGGATAAGATGCGCTCCGCAATAAATCCCGCGGCTGTGGGTGCGTTTTACGGCCTCAATCGAATCCTCGTAAGTGTGGCAGCGGTTGATGAGTTTCAAAGTGCTGTCGCAGGTCGATTCTATGCCGTATTCCATAAGCAGGAAGCGGTTTTCGGCGATTTTTCCAAGTTCGTCGAGCAAGGCGTCGGGAACGCAGTCGGGACGGGTAGAAATTATCAGCCCCACGACTTCGGGAAAGGCCAAGGCTTCGCGATAAAGCGCAAGCAGGCGGCCGATGTCGCCGTAAGTATTTGTATATGATTGGAAATAAGCCAGATACTTCATTGCCGGATATTTCCGCGAAAAAAAGCGGATTCCTTCTTCCAACTGCCTGGTAACGGACTTTCCGCCGGCGGCATATTGAGGGCTGAAAGTGCGGTTGTTGCAATAAGTGCAGCCGCCGCGCCCCTTGCTGCCATCGCGGTTTGGGCAGGTAAATCCGGCGTTTATGGATATTTTTTGCACCTTAAACGGGAATTTTTCTTTCAGAAAGAGGCCGAAATCGCGACAGGTCATTGTTTCAGGATGGATTTAGAGTTCCCAATCTACATTGTATCCTTTTTCCCGCAAATGCCTGTGCAGTTCGACCATGCAAACATTTCCGCAACCTTTGTAACGCGCCATTTCGCGCAGCGAGAGATTGAGTATTTGCTGGTAATGGGTAAAATCGTTGGCTTTCAATATGTTGCCAAGGCGGGTAGAAATGTTCTTGAAATCGATGCTGTCGAAGTTTTTCTCTTCTACTTTTACCTCTTTTATTTCAATATCTTTCTGTTTGATATAGTCGTTCAGCAGCCTCATTTTATGGGTGAGAATCTGATTTTCCTTTTCTAAATTTTGATTTTTTTCTTCCAAATAGACATAATACTGTCTGTTAATCGACACTCTGATAACTTTGTAAATAATCTGCCGGACGCGTTCTTCGGTCAGGTTCCATTGCAGGGCGTATTTGCGCTTCAAATCCTTGATGCTGCTTTCGCCTTTCGCAATTTCCCGCATCAGGGTAATGTACTTGTAATTGATGCTCCGTTTGCGTTCTGTTTTTTCAAAATATTCGATATAACTGTTTATCATTTGTTTTACTAACATAGCGAATGCGTCTGATTTTATTTCGGACACTATTGATAAAACTGTTTCATCCTCTGTAAAATTTTCCATTGAAAGTAAATTTAATTGTATATTTCCTCACAAAAATAATACATTTTTTTTTGATTTAAATAAAAATAACTTAAAAATGATAAATTTTCATCGCCATTATGTAAAATTACATCAAATTTGACAAGTTTTTTTGCGGCCTTTAAAATGAAGACGACGCCTCACGGCGTCATCAATCAAGGTAAAAAAAATTGGCTATTTCCTTGCGGAATTTGTCTGTTAAAACTCCGCAAGGACGTTATTATTAACAAAATTCAAATCGATTCAAGAAATTTCACAAGCGCCTCGCGGTCGGCTTTCGGCAACTGCCGGTAAATATCGCGGCTGCGGGCTGCGTCGCCTCCGTGCCACATTATGGCCTCGTTGTAGTTCCTTGCTCGCATATCGTGAAGATGTTCGCCCGCTCCGGTGCATTTTTCCGAAAGGCCGCGTCCCCAGAGGGGAGTAGTGCGACACCAGCCGGTGCGGATGTTGTTTATCATTTCCAAACGATGTTGCAAAAGGTCGGTATAAGGCCATATTTTCTGATACGGATATTTCGGTAATTTGCCCTGTACAAGCGGGTCGCCGGTATAATTGTCGGCTCCGGTAGTCCATGACGGACGGTGACAGGCCGTACAGCCGGAATTGTAAAACAGCTCCTTGCCGCGCTGAACGGTAGCATCGTCGAGGTTTCTTGCGGCAGGAACGGCCAAACCGCGGTGCCAGACCATAAATTCGATATAATCGTCGTCGCTCATTTCTTCGGGCAAGTCTTTCGACATCAGTTCGTCGTAAATTTCCTTTTCCGTTTTTCCGAGTTCTTTCTGAACGTCGGGATTTTGCGACATTGCAATGGCGTAAGCCTCTGTAATATAGTTATATTTGCGGTTGGAACGGGTAACGTTGGTAATGTTCCAGATAGCGTTTGCGCCCGGCCCGTTTTGCAGCGTTCCCCGCGTCAGGCCGTAGGTGTAGCGTCCGGGATGGGAAGTGCCGTCGGCTTCTTTGATGAAGTTGGCGGGGTCGTATTTTGCGTCGTTCAGATTGAATCCGAGACTTTTTTCGTAGCGGTACTGCGCCAGCAGCGAATCGTCGGGAATCGCGTCAATCAGGCCGGTTCCGTAAACCCCGATGGTCGCTTCGAGCCTTACCTTGTAATAGTCGGGCATCGGCACCGAAAAAGCGTTCCGAGGAATCGTAACTTCCGGATAAATAAGGCTGTACTTCTCGCCATCGGGAAAAGTATTGCCCCATTCGTCAACGTATTCTTTCCATTCTATGTTGATTTTTGTTTCGTCAACCGGAGGCAAAAACGGCGCAACTGCCTGAACTTGAGGCATTCCGGTGAGCGAGGAAACATAATTGTCGTTTTCGTCAATCACAACTAAAAGGTAACCGTTCCCAAAATCGTTGGCGCGGTAGCGGTCCATCCGCTTGCCGTGTCCGTATCCCGGATGGCAGGTAATGCAGGAACTCCGCACCGACACAGGCCCCAGTCCGTGCCTGACGCCCGACGAGTTGGAATTAAATTCTTTCTCGAAAAGCGATTCGCCGCGTACAAAAGCCGTTGTGAATCCCTGCTCGTCGATGGCGGGAGTAGGCTGTTCGTAGGCGTAAGGCGATTCGTTGAAAACCGTTCCTAATTTTCCGCCGGAATAATATTCTTCTGAAAGTTCTGTTTCGGTAGTCGTTTGTCCGTTGTTATTGTCGTTGTCGCAGGATACAAGGGCTGTTGCCGAAAATAAAATCGAAAATAATATTAATTTTTTCATATCATTTTTATATTATTTGTTCCAAATAGTTTGTCATTCTGATACTAATTTTTTTGCTTCCGTCAATAAACTTGTCAGTTCATCGCAAGCGTCCATTGCCGCGGCAGCCTCTGTTGAAGCATAATTTCTTGCAAACGGATACGGAATTGCGTCGATTTTGTTTATCGCATTCGTTATTGCAGCCTGAATTTTGCCGTCTAACTGCGAATCGACGGTTTTTATGTATTCGCTGACCGAATGTCCGCGCTTGCCTTCGATTCCGCCTAAATAAGCGTTGGCTATGCTTCGGATGTTGTCCGCAAAATCTGTCTTTGAATTGAAACTGTATGGCGATTCGATATAATTTACGTCATCTTTGCTGTGAGGCGTACCGATTTTTGTTTCGCCGACTTCGGCGGAAATATCCATACAGCCTTCCAAAATTGCTCCTGCCGCGTCGGCCATCGAGATGTACGAACTGCCTGCCGCTCCTGCGTTGAGCATATTCTCGCCATAATAAAACCGGCTGTCGGAGGGTTTTACCTGCAAATCAAGTTCTTCTACCAAAGTTCGTTTTTCGGCGGAAATATTTTCCACTCCCGCCCAAGCCGCTTCGAGCCGGATGCACTGATTGCGCAAATCGCCGGCGACGGAAACCGCATAAATCAGTTCGTCGGAGGTAATTTCGCTCACATTTTTCGGGCTGCCTTCGCGGTAGAGAATAAACTCGATTCCGTGAAATCCGAGCAGGGCGACGCCAAGGTGTTCCGAAGCCCAAATCCCGTCGTCATCGGCGTCCATACTTGCAAGGAAGTCGGCATTTTTTATCGTTTTTTTGAAAGTTTCCTCGTCGAGCGGCCAAGTGTCGATGTGCGGGTCGATTCCAAAATTTGTGGCGGCTCCGAACAGGAAAGCCTCGCTCAATTCCCACCATTTGCGGGATTCAATCCACGCATCGGTAGCGCTTTTCAGGTTGGCCTCGGTTTTAGAGGCTTTCAGGGCTGACAAAGCATTGTAAAGGTCGATTGAAGCATCGGCGAGCGATTTGTAAGTTATTATTACAGTGTTGTTTACATACTGATTGACGACCGGCGCAAGCGCTTCTTCGCGGCGTTGGAAATCGTCGTCGGAAACATCGCTGTCGTTGCAAGAGGCAAAGCCTCCCAAAACTGCTGTTGCGAAAAACAGTGAAGAAAGAAAATTTAAGTATTTCATTTTTAATAAATTATGTTTGTTTTAGTGAAAAAATCCTGCGTATGCGATTCCCAGTGAAACCGAATTTTCGTTTTTATACGGATTTTCGAGTAAACCGGCTGAATATTCGGCTTTTACAACTATTTCCGGCATCGGATACCAGTTGAGGCCGACAACAGCCCGCTGCCGCCCGCACCACGCCAAATCGCTGATTGAAGACGGGGTTTTGTACATCGAATCGTAATATTCGTAGCGGCCGAAAAGGTAAAGTTTCTGCGCTTTGCCAAGCAGGTCGTAACCCGCTTCCACACCACTTGCAATGGCGTCGGAAGCGATGCTTGTCCTTGGCGAAGGCGACTTGTTGGAAAGCGTCTTGTTATAGCGCGAAATGGCCTCTGCATCGTTCAAATGCCCATAGTCGAAATACCCGCGGGCAATGATTCGCCGTGCAATGTATTCAAAATCGAAACTGCCGATAGCAACCTCGCCTTTCACGCTGCTGTATTTGTCGGAATAAGTCGGCATCAGGCTGTTGGCGAAACTTTGTCCGTAATATCCGCTGATTCCCATCCGCAGTCCTTTGATTGAGTAATTGTCTATGCGTAAGGCAGTTGCATATTTATTTGCAATTCTAAATTCGTATGGCGAAGCAGAAGCGTTTCCAATCCACGCCTGACTGCCGAAAAGGTCGGAATCAAGTCCCGGCAAAAGTTGTATTTCGTAACGCCAGCCCGAAAACGCGCCCCAGAGCGCAATTCCGGTTTCGTGCCAGGTACAGGGCATTATCGTACTTTCGCCTTCGGGACGGTAAACGGTGAAAAATTGCGTGGGAAGATGGTTGCCGTTCGTCAGCCCGACAGGGACGATGATATGTCCAACCCGCAGATTCATAGCCGGATGAAAAGTTTTTTCCAGCCAGAACTGCTCCATTGCAACCTCGCCGCCGCGCTCGATTTCCGATTCGTATTCGCCACTTTCTTCCGCCTCTATTTCTACGGCCGATTCTGCGCCTCCGTGTTCAAATTCGATTTCGGAACTCATCCGCCAGCCGTTTCCAAACTCATAATTGACGTAAAAAACGATGTGTGGCAGGTCGAAACGCCCGTGCGAAGGGTCGTTGCGGTAATTGTCGGGATTCATATAGCGGAAAGGGTTGCCGCTGAAAAAGTTACGGGTATAATTCGCCTCGCCGTATCCGCCGAGCGTCAGCCGCTTTTCGGGTAAAGAATCCGCTGTTTGCGCCGATGCAGACGCTGCCAGCGCAAGCAAAACGGATAGTGTTACGAAAAAATGTTTCATCTATGTAAAAATTTTTTGCAAAGGTACAAGCGATTAATCATTTGCGAAATAGCAAAAAGTAGGTAAAAATCAGATGAAAAATAACTATTTTCAGGTATGAAATCGGTGGAAAACGGTTTTTTGCCCTTCAAGGCAAAGGATTTGCCGAAAATTTAAAAAACTATTTGTCAATTATTTAAAATTAAGTGCTATATTTGCAAAATTTTAAATAATAATGAAAACTTATTTAACAATATTTTTCTTTCTTATTTCCGGAATAGCAGTTTCTGCGCAAAATACAATAATAAAATTTGCGGCAGATACACTTGTTTCTGTCGGTATTTATGAACCAATTGACGGAAACAGTAATCTCGCCATAGAAACTCAAAAACTTGTCATTAAGCCGGATACAATTATCACCTACAAATTTGAGTTAGTTGATTTTGGTTTCATCAATTTAGAATTTTCAAATAAATCGAGATGTGATGTACTCATGGAAAAGGGCGATACCTTGGAAATACGATTGAAAAACAATAAAATAACTTTTTACGGAAACAATGCCGCCGGAAACCAATATCTTTATGACAATTATGTTTCTAAGGGTTGGGCTCACCAACAGCCCACAGTTGATTATATTGTAAAGAATAATACAAGCGAAAAAATAAATTTTGACGGCATTTATAAAGCGTTTAAAGACAGTTGTTTTGCATTTATTAACGATTTGGACGAACTTTATAAAAGAAAAGAAATAACATCTTCTTTTAACAATATAATGAAACAAAATCTGAATTTGGTTTCATACGATTTATTATTTCAGTCGTACAGCAATTTATTGTATGGCTTTTTAATCAAAGAATTTAAGCCTGATAGTTCAGACAAATATATACTGACAAGAAAAATCGAAGAAATCATTGACGATGGTTCAGATTATAATATCAGAATTAGATGCCGGTATTTCTTCCCAACAGAATATTGTTATCTCATATACAGAATAAGCAAAGAAAGAAGAGAGGAAATTAATGCAGAATATGATGCAAATATTTTTGGCTCAAAAATACCAATAATGCTTGCTCCGGAATACATGCATGCTCAGCTACTTGGGAAGGAATTACTATACAAGACAGTCAACCTTCCGAATGAATTCAACTACAACATGTTAAACTATATGATATCGCATTATCCAAACAGTGCATATACTTTATATTTGCAAAATTGGGCAAATAAAAAAGAATCAGAAGATTTATTTTCCATAAAAAAAAATAATGCTACAATAATTGACAACAATAAAATTAATTCATTAAAAGATTTATCTTTACAAGAAGGCATCAAGGGTAATTACATATTTGTCGATTTGTGGGCTACATGGTGCGCCCCCTGTAAACACGAATTTAAGAATAATGAAGAACTTCATAAATTGTTTTCCCAATATAAAAATATTGTAACAGTCTATATTTCAATAGATAAACCGGACAGAAAGGAAATCTGGCGAAAAGATGTGGATTATTATAATTTGGAAGGATTTAATCTTATCGCTTCTGAAAATCTGTATAAAGATATTCAACTCAAATTGAATGGTAAAATTCAGGCAGTCGGCATTCCGAGATATATTCTTTTGGATAGCAATGGAAACATCGTTAATGATGATTTACCGCGCCCGAGTTCGTTGGCAGAATTAAAAGCAGTTTTGGACAATTTGGTTAAGTAATTGTAGTTTGTGTTTTCGTTTGAAACTTATCTTGTGCTTGACATTGAACATAAAATTCCGCAAGACAGAGGGGATTTTCCTTGCTCGTCGTAACGTCCACGTTACGACGCATTTAAAAACAAGATTTCTGCCTTAATTTTTCTCAATTTATTATTACCTTTGCAAAAAAAATCTATGCCGATAATTATAAAAGATTTGCTGCAGCCATACAACCTCATTAACTCATTAATAATAAGTTGAATAAGGTAATGATGTCAATGGCTAAACTGATAACTGCCTGCTATTGAGGTTGTTTTGTTTGAAAAATCAGGTAAAAATGAGGTCAAGGCCTTGTACTATGCAAAAATAATAATTTTTCGGATTTTGTTTTTTTGGGGAAAAGATATTATCTTTGCATCGAAGAATTTATTATAAAACGATTTTATGCCGGAGATTTACGAATACTTTGGTTTGATTTTTTACTTTTATTCCAACGAACATGACCCGATTCACGTTCACGTAAAAAAGGGGGACAGAAAAATGAAAAACATACTGGAAAATCTGTCTATCACAAAGTCGGAATATATAGCCGATTACACAATAAGGCTGTCGTTTTCCGACGGAACAAGCAATGACGTGGATTTTGGCGCATATTTGTATCGCCATCCGCATCCACAGTATGATAAATACAGAAATCTTTCAAAATTTAAGAAATTCAGAATTGAAAACGGCGATATTTACTGGGGCAAATCAGGCGACCTGATATTTCCAATCGAAAATCTGTATTTCAATAATCTCGAAAAATTTTACGAATATTGACCTTGCTTCGTACAGTGTAAATAAAACCAGAATTATTATGCCAATAATTAAATAATTTTCAATATCTTTGTACTCTTAATAAACACGGTAGTCTCTTAGTTTATATTCGATTTGATTAAAAAATTATAAAATAAATTTTAATATGTGCGCTCTTATCCTAAAATACAGAAAATGGTTAATAGAGGGATTTATTATAGGCGTGGCGGTGGGCGCTGGCGCAGCAATAGCAGCATTGTATTTCGCTTAATATTACATCTCTTATTATTAGCATATAAATGAATAAAAATAGAAAAAATTTTCTTATTACAGGGTTGATTTTTTTCCTTATCATGTTTTTTTGTGCCATGGTATATAGGCCATATATATACAAAAATCACTTATTTGATTTTTATTTTGCCGATACATATAACAATTTGTTGTCTATACCAACAATATTTTTCCTGATAGCCGCTTTTAGAAACAAGATTAACCCATATATCTCTGTTATTTGTATTGCCTCTGTTTATATCTTTGGCGAATTGTTTGAACTGTTTCCTTCCGGCAATTTTGATTATAAAGATATTATTGCCACACTGATTGGCAGCGTCTTAACTTTGATAATATATAATCGTATCAAAGGCTCATCGGACTCCTCAATTTGAATTTAACAAAAATAATCAATTTTTTCAAAAAAAAATTACCCATACTGCTTTTTTCCCGCAGTGAGACGGCATAACTTTGCGGCATCAAACGTGAGTTTGGTACTTTAATTATACCTATAAGGCGGGAAATATGTGTCCAAAACCTGCATATTTCCCTTTTTTTATTAAAAAAAATCCCATACTGCTTTTTTCCCGCAGTGAAGCGGCATAACTTTGCAGCGTTGGAACGTGAAAACGCTCCGGCAAAATTAACAGCAAAATTATGTGTATCTTGAAAAACAGAAACAAAACAGAAAACGCTTGTTTACTCGGCAAAAACGATTTCAGCATTATTGAAACTGAAATCGCAAAATACCTGTTTTTAGTCGATTCGTTGCGTTTTTTCAGAATTGAAGACCCGAAAGTGATGGATTATTTCCAATGACCCCAATCCCGACCCCGGCCCTTTGGATATTATTATGAGTTTATAAATTTTTCAAGAGGGTTCAATCAGAGAAGGCTGCCTTAATAAACGAGGTAGCCTTTGCTCGTCATAACGTCCGGCATTTATTATAAATTCCTGACACTGAACGCGGCCGAAATCATTACCGACGACCGTAGCCTCGTTGCGCGGGTGTTTGATATGGTCAGGTATCTTATTAAGAGGGATTTGGAATGAGGGGGATTTTTTGTTTTCTGTAAAATTCCGCAAGACAGAGGGGATTTTCTGATTTTTTTCGTACCTTTGCCGAATTATACTGAAAAACATAAAATTTAACATTCATAAATGAAGAAACAACTTTTTTTAGGCGATGAAGCAATAGCGCAAGCCGCTATCGACGCCGGATTGTCGGGAGTTTATTCCTACCCCGGCACGCCCTCGACCGAAATTACAGAGTACATTCAAAATTCAAAAACTGCGCAGGAAAACGGAATAAAAGCCGTATGGTGCAGCAACGAGAAAACCGCTGTGGAAACGGCTTTGGGAATGTCTTATACCGGAAAGCGCGTACTTTCCTGCATGAAACACGTGGGGCTGAACGTCGCAGCCGACGCCTTTATGAATATTGCAATGTCGGGCGTCAACGGCGGGATGATTATTGTTACAGCCGACGACCCTTCGATGCACTCCTCTCAAAATGAGCAGGATAACCGCGTTTACGGCAATTTTGCAATGTTGCCCGTTTTCGAACCGTCGAATCAGCAGGAGGCTTACGATATGGTTTACGAAGGTTACGAACTGTCGGAACGCTGGAAATATCCCATTCTTTTCCGCATCACAACCCGTATGGCGCACTCGCGTTCGGGGGTTGAAACCCGCGCTGCGCTTCCTCAAAAACCGCTGAATGTGGAAAACGAAGCCGCTTCGCGCTATATCCTGTTGCCGGTCAATGCCCGCCGCAGATATAAAGCCCTGATTGAGGCGCAAAAAATGTTTTTGGAGGCTTCGGAAACGTCGAAATATAATCAACTTTTTATCCCCACCCTCCATTCCAAACTCGGCATTGTCGCCTGCGGAATCGCTTTCAATTATTTGCAGGAAAATTTCCCCGATGGTTTTAAAAATCCCGTTTTAAAAATAAGCCAGTATCCGTTGCCGAAAAAGCAGTTGCTGGAACTGACCTCAATGTGCGATGAAATCCTTGTTTTGGAAGACGGCTATCCCGTTGTGGAAGAGCAATTGAAGGGTTATCTCGGTCTGGGGCTGAAAATTCACGGCCGCCTTGACGGAACGCTTTCTCGCGATGGCGAACTGAATCCCGAAAAAGTGCGTATTGCGCTTGGATTGCCGCTTCCCGACCTTTATGCCGCGCCCGAAACAGTTGTCGGCCGCCCGCCTGCCCTCTGTATGGGTTGCGGACACCGCGACGTTTACGAGGCTCTGAACGAAGTTCTGAAAGAATATCCCGAATCGCGGGTGTTCAGCGATATTGGCTGCTACACGCTCGGCGCCTTGCCGCCTTTCCGCGCTATTGATTCCTGTATAGATATGGGCGCTTCGATAACTATGGCCCGCGGCGCTGCTGATGCGGGATTGTTCCCTGCGGTTGCGGTTATCGGCGATTCCACTTTTACTCATTCGGGAATGACCGGATTACTCGATTGCATCAATGGGAAAGCCAATGTTTTGATAATTATTTCGGATAACGAAACGACAGGGATGACCGGCGGTCAGGATTCGGCAGGAACCGGCCGTATTCACGCTATTTGCAAGGGTTTGGGAGTTGAACCGGAACATCTTCACGGCATAGTTCCCCTGAAAAAGAATTTTGAGGAAATGAAATCATTAATCAAGAAAGAGATTGAATATCAGGGAGTTTCAGTGATTGTTCCCTGTCGCGAATGTATTCAAACTCACGCACGAAAAGCGAGAAGCAAAAAATAAAATTTATGTTGAAAAATATCTTAAAATCGGCTGTATCAGCGGCTTTTTTCGCAATAATTCTGTCCGGCGAATGTCTGGCCTGTACTTCCGCTATTTTCACCGGAAAAGTTACTCCCGACGGCCGTCCGCTAATGTGGAAACACCGCGATACAGGCGACGAAAACAATCATATTGCTTATTTTAAAGGGGAAAAATACGCTTTTTTGGCGCTTCTGAACAGCCACGACAGTATTGGAAAGGCTTGGACAGGCGTGAACAGCGAAGGTTTTTCGATAATGAACACTGCCTCTTACAATTTGCAGGAGCCTGATGAAAAGAGTTCAAAAAAAGACGAGGAGGGCGCTTTGATGTACAGTGCGCTTGCAAACTGCAAAAACCTTGGCAATTTTGAGCGTTTTCTCGATGAATATCCGCGTCCTATGGGCGTTGAAGTCAATTTCGGAGTGATTGACGCCGAGGGCGGAGCGGCCTATTACGAGGTCAATAATACCCGCTGGGTAAAGGTTGATGCGAACGATGAAAAAATCGCGCCGAATGGATATTTGATTTACACAAACTTCTCATACACAGGACGTTTTGACGAAGGTGCAGGCTATGAACGCTATCAGACGGCAAGCGGCATAATTTCCCGAAATGCGGCTCTGAAAATTTTCACGCCTCAATGGATTTTTAACAATCTTTCGCGCTCTTTTGAACACTCGATTCTCGGCATCGACCTGACAAAACCGGAATTTTCGCCCGAAAACGCTTCGGGCTGGACAATTGACCAGGATTTCATCCCCCGGAAAATAACTTCCGCTTCGGTTGTGATTCAGGGAGTTAAGCCGACGGAAAATCCGGAAATGACGATTATGTGGACTGTTCTCGGTTATCCGCCGGCCGGAATCGCGCTGCCGCTCTGGGTTAAGCCGGGCGCCGACCAGCCTGCAATCGTGATGAGGGAAAAGGATTCCAAGCACGCCGAAATTTGCAGCGAGGCCTTGAAATTGAAATACAAATCTTTCCCAATCAAGCGCGGAAACGGAAGTAAATATCTGTATTTCACGCCATTATACAATAAAGCCGGTACCGGTTATATGCAAAAACTCGCACCTTACGAAAACCGGATTTTCAATCTTTATGCCAAGTATATCGAAAAATGGCGAAAAACCGGAGTAAGCATTATTGAGTTGAAATCGCTTAATAATCAGGTAATTAGTATAATCAGGGAAGGGTACCGGAATTGCGAATAATCAAATAAAACCAAAAAAATATGAAATATCTTGTTTTTTTACTTTCGTTTTTTTGTGTAAGCGTCTTTGCACAAGATACTTACACTGCAATGGAAAACATTGCCAAGTTTAATCAAACTCTTGCCACGGAAGCCGAAAAACTGACAGCCCTCGAAAGCGATTTCAAGCAGACGAAATACATAGGCTTGCTGTCGGAAAGCATTGTTTCGAGCGGGAAATTTTTCTATAAGAAAGCCGACAAAATCAGTATGGAATACGCTTCGCCGGTAAAATACCTGCTCGTGATTAACGGCCAGAAAATCAAAATCGTATCCGACGGGAAAAAGAACGTTTACGACCTGAAATCCAACAAGATGATGGCGCAAACCGGAAGCCTGCTTTCGGCCTGTATGACCGGAAATCTCGCCGCGCTTTCGTCGGAATATGCGCTTGAATACAAGGAAAACGCAAAATTTTATCTTGTTGTGGTCAGCCCGAAAGGAAGCGTGAAAAATTACCTGAAATCAATTTCGATTTATTTCAGTAAAAAGGACTATTCGGTTGAGCAACTGCGGATTACAGAGCCTTCCGACGACTATACCGAATACGCTTTCACGAACAAGAAAAAAAATCCGCAACTGGCAGATGCGAAATTTAGCGTTAAATAGTCTTTTTGCGTTGCTGGCGCTTGCCTCCTGCTCCCCGCGGATATTGGGCGGTTACGAGAAAATAGGGGCTGAAAGCCTGCCCCGAAGCGCGTTTTGCCCGTTTTTCCCGGCAGCCGACAGTTCGCAAGTTTTCAATCTTCAAATTGACTTTCGGAAAAATCATTTCAGCGGAATTTTGCTTGTAAAGAACACAGCGCCAAATGTTTACAGAATGGCGTTCAACTCGCATTTCGGGATGGGCGTTTTCGATTTTGAACTTTCGCCCGACGATTTCAAGGTTTTGCAGTGCGTTGAAGATTTGAATAAAAAACAGGCTATCAACACCTTAGCAGAAGATTTTAGAATTTTGCTGTTCCTGAATATAGACGAATGGAACGAGGCGGAACGCTTCCAAAACAGAGAAAATCCTGACTTGGAAATCCTGAAAAAAGATAAACATTACTATCTGAAAAACAATGATTTACAGGAATTAACCGGCATTGAGAGGCCGCGGTTTTTCAATTCTGTTCATTACGTATTTGATGAATTTGAGGCCAAATTTCCCTCAAAAATAGAAATTAAGCACAGCAATATAGGACTAACGCTAAAATTGGATAAAATTCATAAATAATTATGGCAAAGACAGTTGCATTTTACTACACCCAGAGCGGACAGGGATTGGATATACTTAAATCTGTCGTAAGTCCGCTGCAAGCCTCGGGAAATGAGGTAGTTATGAAAGAGATTTCGCCTCAAACGAAATTTCCTTTCCCCTGGACTGCCGAATCATTTTTTCAGGCTTTTCCCGAATCGCGGCTCGGCTTGGGATGCGGGATTGAAACGCCGGATTTGAGCGGCGTCGAGGACGCTTCATTAGTGATTATTGTCTATCCGGTGTGGTTTCTTTCGCCGGCGATTCCGCTTGCCGGATTTTTCCAAAATGAGGATGTACAGCGGTTTTTGAAGGATAAGTCCGTTATAACCGTCAGCGGAGTCCGCAATATGCAGGTTATGGCGCACAAAACGGTAAAAAAATACCTGTCCGATTGCGGAGCGCATTTGGTGGGAAATATTTGCCTGCAAGACCGTCATCACAATCTCGTAAGCGTCTTTACGATAGTGCGTTGGCTGCTCGGAGGCAAGAAAGAAAAAAGTGGGATTTTGCCAGCTGCCGGAGTGTCGCCCGAAGATATTGCCCACGCTTCGGTTTTTGGCGAGATAATTTCCGAAAGAATATCATCGGGAGCGGATTTTACGAGCATTCAGGATGAATTTTTAGCCAACGGAGCCGTCATTTACAAGCCGCATATTGCTTTCGTGGAGCGGACAGGCCACAGAATGTTCGGAATCTGGGCAAAGGCAATTCTGAAAAAGGGACCTTATAATTCCCCGAAACGCAGCCTGTTGCTGAAAATATTCATGTACTATCTGTTTGCCGTCATCTATCTTATTTCCCCAATCGGACTGGGCATTTATTTCCTGTGTTATCCATTCAGATTGAGGACGATACAGCGGGAAAAGGACGAACATTGCAGACTGTGATTCCTCGGCAGCCGTTTTGTTAAAAAATATGATTTTAAGCAGCATAAACAGCGTTGATTTCATTTTTTTGTGTTTATAATATTGAAATTAACATTTTTTACATATCTTTGCACTTATGAATTCTAATGTGTATGTAACTAAAATATCGAAATTCCTGCCTAATTTTCCTGTCGAAAACGATGATATGGAAAGTTATCTGGGTTTGATAAACAATCGGCCATCGCTTGCGAGAAGAATTATTTTGCGCAACAACGGAATCAAACAGCGTTACTATGCTCTTGATAAAGAGGGAAATGTAACGCATACCAGCGTCGAAATGGTGGCAAATTCCGTCCGTGCGCTTTTTGACGAAAATTTTCGGGCGGACGATATTGAGTTAATTTCGGCAGGCACCGCTTCGCCGGAACAGATTATGCCCTCGCACGGCGTGATGGTTCACGGATTGGTCGGCGGACGAAACGCCGAAGTAGTGTCGTTTGCCGGTTCCTGTTGCGCCGGTATTCAGGCCCTGAAATATGCGTGGCTTTCGATTGGCGCTGGCGAGAAAAATAATGCGGTTTGCGTAGCCTCCGAACGGCTTTCGGCTTGGATGCGCTCACAATATTTCGACGGCGAAGCGGCCTTGCTCAGCAAGTTGGAAGAACGCCCGATTCTCGCGTTTGAAAAAGAATTTTTGCGATGGATGCTGTCCGATGGCGCCGCCGCCCTGCTGCTCTCGAAAGAGCCTGCCAAAGAGGGTTTGTCGCTGAAAATAGAATGGATAGAAATCTGCTCCTACGCCCATATCCGCGAAGTGTGCATGTATGCAGGCGGCGAGAAAAACGCCGAAGGCGAACTCGTGGGATGGACAATGTTTCCCGAACAGGAATGGCTGTCTAAATCGCTGTTTTCGCTGCGTCAGGATACGCGGATGCTGGGCGAAAACATCACGCAACTCGGACGCGAATTTTATGTAGAAACAATCAAAAAGCACAATCTCGATATCAACGATGTGGACTGGTTTTTGCCGCATCTTTCCTCGATGTTTTTCAAGGATAAAATTATGGAAGAATTTGCATTGTGCGGATATAATATTCCCGAAGAAAAATGGTTTTTGAATTTGCCGCGGGTGGGCAATGTGGCTTCGGCTTCCAACTTCCTGATGATGGAGGAGTTGCTGCACTCCGGGAAATTGAAGAAAGGGCAAAAAATCCTGTTAATGGTACCCGAAAGCGCCCGTTTTTCCTACGGATTTTCCCTGCTAACTGTTTGTTAATAAATGAAAAAAGAAGAAGTTCCACAAGACGGAGGTTATCTCGAAAAAACAAATGTCCGCGACGTTTATTACGCTCTGGACGAAAACGGCGACTACTGCCAGGTTTTGAGCGACGGCTGGGAGCCGAAAACCGAAGCCCTGTCGATGACATGGGATAATATCCGCGAAGAAGCGGAAGAAGTCCGCAAAGAAGTTATCGACGGCAAAAAAAGTCCGCTTGCCTATCATTTGCAGGTTAACTTAATGGATATTAGCCTGTTATCTGCATATTCCGGGATTCCGAAAAAATTGATAAAAAAGCATCTTCAGCCGGAAGAGTTTGAAAAATTGGACGGCGAAACGCTCGAAAAATACGCGCAAACGCTCAACATTACGGTTGATGAACTGAAAAAAGCATAGAATGAAAATCGATTTCAAACATTCGCCCGCAGCGCATTGCGAAAGCGGGGTTACGTCAAATATTCTGCGGTTTTACGGCATAAAAGTCAGCGAGCCGATGGTGCTTGGCATAGGAGGCGGACTGTTTTTTTCGTATATGCCGTTCATCCGCCTGCACGGGATGCCTGTGATGTCCTTCCGACCGCTGCCCGGGCATATTTTCAAACGGGTTACAAAACGGCTTAACGTCAAAATCAGCGGCCGCCGTTTTTTGGATGAAGACAAGTCGATGCGTGAACTCGACAAACTGCTCGACCGCAACATTCCGGTTGGAAACCTTATCGGCGTCTTCTATCTGCCCTATTTTCCGAAGGAATACCGCTTCCATTTCAATGCACACAATATTTGCGTCGTCGGGAAAGAAGGCGATGTTTATACTGTCAGCGACCCTAATTCTACTACATTTAACACGCTGACTTACGATGAGTTGAAGCGTTGTCGCTTCGCAAAAGGCACCTGGCCACCCTTCGGGAAAATGTATTGGGTAAGAAGCGTAAAAACGACCGCTCCCGACCTTAAACCGGCCATTATCAGCGGAATAAAACTGAATTGCAAGCGGATGCTCGACATTCCGATTCCATATTTCGGAGTGAAAGGCATTGCGCTGATGGCCTCGAAAATGCGGAACTGGGAAAAACGGCTCGGAGCGAAAAAGGCGGCTCTTCAACTCGCGCAACTAATCCGTATGTTGGAGGAAATCGGCACCGGCGGCGCGGGTTTCCGGTATATGTACGCCGCATTTTTGCAGGAAGCGGCCGGAGTTTTAGACAAGCCCGAAATGAAAGATTTTTCCCGCGAAATAACCGAAATTGGCGACTTGTGGCGCAATTTCGCTTACGAAGCGGCGCACAAGTTCAAAAACAGGGGCGAAAATATCCTGACTTACGAGCAACTTGCCGACCGTTTGGTGGAAATTTCCGAGCGCGAAAAAGCCTTTTTTATCAAGTTGCGAAAATTTGTTAATGCCTTATGAATAAGGATTTTGCAATAGAAATAAACGAACTTTGCAAATCCTACCGAGGCAATCCAAAACCTGCGGTCGATAAACTTTCCCTGTCCATTCCCGAAGGCGAAATTTTCGGTCTGCTGGGACCTAACGGAGCCGGTAAAACCTCAATTATCAATATCTTATGCGGACTTCGCTCTTTCGATAGCGGAAATGTGAGTATTGATGGGCTTCAATTCTCGTCCGACCGCGAAAAAATAAAATCGCTAATCGGGGTTGTTCCACAGGAAATTGCTCTGTATCCGTCGCTTACGGCTTACGAAAACCTGAAAATCTTCGGCGGAATTTTCGGAATCGAGAAAAAAACGCTCGAAAATCGAATCCACGAATTGTTGGCATATTTCGGACTTGAAGAAAACAAAAATCGACGGATAGAAAATTATTCCGGCGGGATGAAACGTCGTATCAACCTGATAGCAGGGCTGTTGCATCGTCCGAAAATCCTGTTTCTCGACGAACCGACAGTTGGAGTTGATGTTCAATCCAAAGCATTGATACTCAACAATCTAAAAGAAATTAACGGCGAAGGTAGCACAATAGTCTATACTTC
>JAISUN010000005.1 GCA_031272085.1 Dysgonamonadaceae bacterium
TGCCGATTTCCTACAACCTTGTCGTCAATCTCGACCAGCCGCTTGTGAAGAAAGCGCTTGCCGACCGCGACAATTCCGCGTCGCTCGTCAGCCAGATGATTGACCTTGCGCTGCTTGCCAACGGTCTGCTGAAAGGCGAACCGCTGAGCCGGTTTGTGAAACGGAGTTTGGAAGTGATGACGACGAAATAAGGGAATTTTTTCGTTAATTTATCAACAATGCCTGTGTATCAAATATGATTGCAGGCATTTTTTTTAATTTTTTTATGAAAATTATCATTATTTTACGATAATTGTATTACTTTTGTCGTCAAAATTAGAGAATTATGCGATTGGGTGTTAGTGAATAGCAAACAATGAATAATTCTTAAATAAATGAACAAAATGTGGTTATGAACAAATAAAATCGGGCTTCCTTGTTTACAATTCTGCATTTCACAGCCGCCGGATACCGCGAGTTTGGAAAACGTTACGGCGAGACGATGCTGACACTGTTGAATAAAAAACGTTGAAAAGTTTATTTAATCCCCGGCATGGCAAGCCCCATCAAATAACTTATTGCAAATGGCGAGGCAAGAATAATGAATCCGGACAGAAGCGTGAATTTAACTGCAACATCCTCTTTCAGAGCGAGATAATTATTTGAGCCTTGCCATACTGTATAAAATGTGTAAAGCGTAAAAATTTTCGCGAAAAACAGGGAATCGAACAGGCAAATAAGGCAAGCCACAGCGTAAATCATTGCCGAAGAATAGCCCGTAAACCGCTGGCACAGCGCAAGTTCGAGTTGAATCCCAAACATTTTTTGCGCCGAATATTTTATTAGCCAAGCCGCGAGAAACAAGCCTCCAAAATAGGCAACCGCTTCGCGGATAACGGTTTTCAGGGCAACTTGCAGGCCGATTCTAAACGTTTCAAAACCGTCTGTCCAGCCCGCTCCGGCAAATGCGCAAAGAGCTATAACTCCCACTGCGGGGTAGAAATAGCCCGTATTAAACGCCTCGTTGTTTGTCGTTTCCCGTTGTGGCGCAAGTTCTTCCCAGGCTTTGGCAGGATTGATAATAAGTTGGTAGATTTGAAGAAAAAGTTGTTTCAACATTCTGCAACCGCTTTATTTTCAATAAGAATCGCTAAACCGCGTTATCAAAATCGGCTCGGTCTCGGACGTAAGATTGGAAAATTGACCTACGCCATCGACTACCGAAGAAACATATTTAATCCTTACCTTTATATATTTGTATTTATAGTCCTGATACGTAGTATCGGAAGCATAACCAAACAGCGGCCGGAGGTCGAAAGCGAAGATTGAGCCGGTTGCCGTTTCGCCGCTCGTGCCGTCGCCTATGAGTTTGGCCTGCATACAGAGGTCGATAGTGGCGCCCACGTCATAAAACGCCAGACTGCTCTTTGTAATGCGGAAATCAAGTCCTTGTCCCTGTTTGGCGGTAAATTCCGCGCTCACGAAAAAGCGTCCGTCAAGATAGGGGCTTGAAACATACTGAATGTTTGAAAGCGGAAGGATGTAATCGGTAGAATCAATCTCATCAAGCGAAGTCAGGCTTCTTTTCGGAACTCCAACAGGCTGGATTTCGGTAGCAGTCGTGTAAGCCGTACTCGGCTGATTGTCGTAATCAATTTTCATCTGCTGGATGAAGATGCAGGAATCGGCGGCCATTCCGGTAAGTTGGGGAGCGGCGAAATAGCCGACATTGCTTTTAAGCACCGGATAACCTCCAAATGCGAAATTATAATCCGGCGAAACAACGGCGCAAACGCCGGCCGGGGTTACGTAATTTCCTCCGCCAATCGGGTCGCAACCGGTGAGGGCAGTCAGGCTGACAAGCGCTGAAACTGCAATAAGAAAAATTTTTGTTTTCATTATTTCGTAAATTTATATGTTTTATCTATTATAAGATGCACAAGCAAGTAAAAACGTTGCACGAGGCGTAAAAAAATATCTGCGCGGGCGCAAAATTACAAATTTTTATTATCCATTCAAAAAAAATCAAATTTTTATTGTACTTTTGCGTAATTTTCAGAAAAAAGAGAATGTATAACGATGACTCATTCCATATCGACGTTAAAGAAATATTGCAGGCCAAGGCTCCTGACCTCGCCCGCAAAATCCCCGGTTTTGTCGTTGACGGATTGGCAAAACTGATATGTCAGGACGATGTGAACCGCTTTTTGGAATTTAACGGCGATGCGAAAGGCGTTGATTTTATGAACAATGCGATGAAATATTTCGAGGTCGGCCTGACTGTCGAAGGCGCAGAAAACCTGCCCGAAGCCGGACAACGCTCGATTTTCGTATCAAACCACCCGCTCGGCGGAATGGACGGGATATGCCTCTCGGCTTTTCTTGGAAATCATTACTCGCAGAATATCAAGTATTTAGTGAACGACATCCTGTATTTTATCGAACCTCTGCAAACAATTTTCGTGCCGGTAAACAAGCATGGGGCGCAGGGACGCGAAGCGGTGGCAATGCTCCATGAAGCGCTGGCTTCCGACGCGCAGATAATTACCTTTCCGGCAGGACTTTGCTCGCGGAAAGAACACGGAAAAATAAGCGACACGCCTTGGAAAAAGATGTTTATCTCGAAAGCCATTGAATATGAACGGGATATAGTTCCGGTTTATTTCGACGGGAAAAATTCCAACTTTTTTTACAATTTGGCATTATGGCGTAAACGGCTGAAAATCAAGTTCAATATTGAGATGCTGTTTTTACCGCGAGAATTTTTTGGAGCAAAAGGGCGGACTTTCAGGGCTGTTTTCGGCAAACCCATTCCCTACCGGACTTTCGATTCGGCAAAAAGCCCGCAACAGTGGACAAATTACGTAAGAAACAAAGTTTACAACACTCATAACTAATTATGGAAGAAATAATTCCCAAAATTGAAAGGAAAATCCTTAAATCGGAATTGACACCCGATAAACTGTTCAGAAAAACAAACAAATCGGGTAACGAAATCTACATTTTCACCGCTCATACCGCTCCCAATGTGATGAGCGAAGTAGGCCGCCTGCGCGAAACCGCTTTCCGATTTTACGGCGGCGGAACAGGAAAAGCCTTGGATATCGACGATTTCGATACCATAAAAAATCCTTATAAACAACTCGTTGTCTGGGACCCGCAGGCCGAGGAAATTTTGGGCGGATACCGATTCCGCTGCGGCAGCGAAATCACGTTCAACGCTGACGGACAGCCCGATAACATTGCGACAGCCGAACTTTTCCACTTTTCGCCGGAGTTTGTTTCCGAATATTTGCCGTTTATGGTGGAATTAGGCCGCTCGTTTGTGTCATTAGACTATCAATCAAGCAAATACGGCTCAAAAGGCTTGTTCGCCCTCGATAATCTTTGGGACGGGCTGGGCGCTCTTTCGGTTTTGGAACCGGGTTTGAAATATTTTTTCGGGAAAGTTACGATGTACAACACTTACAATCCCGACGCCCGCAACCTGATTCTGTTTTTCCTCGACAAATATTTCCGCGACGGCGATAATTTAGTTACGCCCATTCATCCGCTTAAAACGGAAGCAAACCACGTTGAAATCGCAAAACTTTTCAACCATAAAAACTATAAGGACGATTACAAAATCCTGAATACGGAAGTCAGGAAATACAACATAAATATCCCGCCTTTGGTCAGCGCTTATATGAATCTCTCGCCCACGATGAGGGTTTTCGGAACGGCGGTAAACGACGAGTTCGGAGCGGTGGAAGAAACGGGAATTTTAATAAATATCGACGAGATTTTTGAGGAAAAGAAGCAGCGGCATATCGAATCCTTCCTGCGCGAACGGCCTTCGAAGTTTCTGTTGAAACGCCTGAAAAAACTGATTTACGGCGGCGCAAGGCAAAAATCGCTGTTTTTCGACAAAGATTCTTTGCTCTGCAAAATTAAAAACAGACGAAAAGAAAAGTAAAAAATTATGATAACAATTGGAATTGCAGGCGGAACCGGTTCGGGAAAAACCACGGTAGTCCGCAAAATAATAGAGAGTTTGCCGGAAGGCGAAGTGGCCTTGCTGCCGCAGGATTCGTACTACAAAGACAGCAGCCATATCCCGCCCGAAGAACGGCAATTTATCAATTTCGACCATCCCGACGCTTTCGATTGGGAACTGCTCTCGACGCACCTCCGCATGCTTCGCGAAGGCCGCAGCGTCGAACGTCCGACGTATTCTTACCTCACCTGTACCCGTTTGCCGGAAACCGTGCATATCGAGCCTCGCGACGTGATTTTGATTGAAGGAATTATGGCGCTTTGCGACGAGGGACTGCGCTCGCAAATGGATTTGAAAGTCTTTGTGGACGCCGATTCCGACGAGCGGCTAATCCGCGTCATCAACCGCGACATCGTTGAGCGCGGGCGCACCGTGGAAAAGGTTATGGAACGCTATACCCGCGTCCTGAAACCTATGCACCAGCAATTTATCGAGCCTACGAAACGCTATGCCGACCTTATTGTTCCACAGGGCGGCAACAACCGGATAGCGATAGACATTCTGACAATGTTTATCGAAAAAAATCTTAATTTGACGAAATAAAACGCTGTTACAGAGCCTGTTCCAAGTCTGCGAGCAGGTCTTCGACGTTTTCTATGCCGACCGACATCCTGATTAAGGTATCGGAAATGCCAATCGCGTCGCAAACCTCTTTTGCTACGTGGACGTGCGTCATTTTTACCGGCAGTTCGATAAGCGATTCCACTCCCCCAAGGCTTTCGGCGGTAACGAAAAGCGAAAGTTTGTCCATAAATTTCACGGCGTCGCTCAACTCGCCTTTCAGTTCAAAGGAAACCATCCCGCCGTAGCCTGAGGCCTGCTTTTTCGTCAATTCGTGCTGAGGATGGCTCGGCAATCCGGGATAAAGAACGCGCTTGACTTTCGGATGATTTTCCAAAAATTCGGCTATCCGGAGGGCGTTTTTCTGATGTTGCTCCATTCGGACGGCCAAAGTTTTGATTCCCCGCATATTAAGGTAGCAGTCGAAAGGCGGAAGCACTGCTCCGCAGTTGTTTTGAGCCGCTTTCAGTTTCTCATAGAGAGCGTCGTCGGAAGTCATTATTGCGCCGCCCAGCACGTCGCTGTGTCCGCCGATGTATTTTGTTGTGCTGTGCAGGATTATGTCGGCTCCAAGGGCTGCGGGCTGTTGAAAATAAGGCGACATAAAAGTATTATCTACAACAACGATAATCCCTTTTGAATGAGCAATTTCGGCCAAGGCGCGGATGTCGCAAATCTTTATCAGCGGATTGGTAGGCGATTCTATCCACAGCATTTTTGTTTCGGGACGTATGCTCCGGCGGAAAAGTTCGAGGTCGGTCAAATCAATATAAGATACTGACAGATAATTAAATACATCATCCAAGAGGCGGCGCGTGCCGCCGTAAAGGTCGTCGAAGCCGATAACGTGGTCGCCCGGACGGAGCAAAGTTTGAAAAATGGTCGTTTCGGCCGCCAAACCGGAAGCGAAAGCCAGTCCGTAGCGGACATTTTCTATTGCCGCAAGTTTTTCCTCGTAGGCTTTGCGGGTAGGATTTCCCGAACGGACATAATCGAAATCCGAAACTTTCTGTTCGGGATTATGCCAGGCGTATGTAGTGGTCAAATGAATAGGCGCAACAACGTCGCCTGCCGCTCCCTGACTGTAATTCGGCGATTCGCCCGCGTGTATGGATTTTGTAGCGAAACCATAATTTTCTAACTTTCGTTCTTTGCTCATTATCAAAAAATTTTAGTCCGCAAAATTATTAAAATTTTTCGGATTTTCAACCGAAAATGCAAAAAATCGCATAATTTTACCAGCCCGGATTTTGACTGCCTTTCAACGCCGGATTTGCTATCAGGTCGCGCGAAGGAATAGCCCAAACCATCTTGTTGTCGCCTGCCGGACGGTTCAGCGCATCGGCGTCGGAGCCGAGGGTAACTATCGAGGCTTCTTGCGGTTCGCCGCGCACAACGCCCATTTTCCAGCGTTTCAGGTCGTCTAAACGGACGCCTTCGCAGAGAAATTCGCGGGTGCGTTCGTTGCGGATTTCCTGTTTCAGCGCTTCGCCCGAAATGTTGGTCAAGGCTGTCAAGCCGCGGGCAGTGCGCAAAACATTGAGCGCAGCCAGACTTTCAGCGTCTTTTCCGCTCCACGCAAGGGCTTCGGCCTTTATCAGGTGGGCTTCGGCGATTCTGAAAACCTTGGGCTTATGCTGGAAATTGCTGTTCAGCGTATCCATCACGAGCAGCGGATTTCCGGGATATTTATTTATCAGATAAACATCGTTGTAAGTCTTGCCGTCAATCTTTATCAGCGGTTTCGACAGATAAACCTGTTTGCGGATGTCGGCCTCGTCGTAGAGGTCAACCACCCATTTTTCGGGCAGATAATACGGCGTATATTCCTTAGTTACGTAGTAATACGACCAGAAAATGCCGTTGGTAGCCGCTTTTTCGGTATCTTTTATGCACATCAGCATCAAAATGCTTTCTTTTATGTCGTCTTTATGCCAAACGTCGGTCAAATCTTTTACGGTGCTGACTATGCGGTAAATCTTCCTTGAAATCAGTTTGTCGGCTTCGGCGACGGCATCGCCGTAACGGTGCATTGTCAGGTAAACCCTTGCGCGAAGGGCAGTTGCACAGTCTTTTGAAACCCGTATTGCTCCCTGATAACCGGCAAGGGAAATTTTTGCCTGCGCAGAGTCCAAGTCGGCTAATATTTGTTCGTAAACCTCTGAAACTGACGCTCTTGGAAGTTCCGCCTTCAAATCGAAATGCAATGAAAGCGGAACTCCGGGGTCGGCGGCAGCCGTTTCCGGCTCGTAATCGCGGGCGTAGCGCTTAATAAGTTTTTCGTAATAAAAAGCGCGGAAAAAATACGCTTCGCCAATGTAATTTTCGAGTTGAGATTTTTCGCTATCTGTTTCAACCTCAATAAGATGGGCATTATCGAGAAAATTATTGACATTTGCTATGGCTTTATAACATCCCGCCCAAACGGAAGCAATATTTTCGTCGTTGTCGATAAAATTCCAGCGGTAAACGCTGCTTGCATCCTCGCAAACAAGGCTGGCGTGCAGCAAATCGGACTGGATATCGGGCAAAAACATATCGCCGCCGTAAACGCGGTCGCGCATCTGGGCATAGAGGCCGTTGTTGTGCTTCGCCGCATCTTTCAGCGTTTTGAACGATTCGGTATTTTCGAGGTCGGTAAACGGGATTCTTTCCAAATCGCAGGCAGTGAAAAGCAAGGCGGCAAAAAAAAGGAATATTATGTTTAATTTATTCATAATCAGATTATTATTAAAATGAAACTTCAAAACCCAAGGATAATTCCCTCGTGTTGGGATTTGCTCCCGAAACGGGAAGGCCGCGATTTTCAACTTCCGGGTCGGGTCCGTCGAATCGGGTAAAAGTCAGCAGGTTGCGTCCGCTCGCAAAAATCCTGAAATTGCTTATATTGACCTTTTTCAGCAAGTTAGACGGCAGGCTGTAAGACAGCATCAGCGATTTGAGGCGGACAAACGAAGCGTCGTCAAGGAAACGGGAATCTTCCTGTAAAAGTTCGCCATATTTGGGATATTTTGTCCGGTCGCCGGGCGATTTCCAGTAATCAAGCGCTTCTTTGCGGGTATTGTGGATTGACGACCAGCCCGAAGCCGAATAGGAAGCGTAAAAACGGTCGCGGTTGAAAACAGTCTTTTTCAGGGTGTAAGAAAACATCGCCGAAAGGCTGAATCTGCGCCAACCGGCATCAAAACCGAATCCGCCGTTAATCGGGGCATAAACCGGAATACCTGTATTCTGGTAAAGCGCCGTAGAACTGAATTCTTTGGTTACATTGGCGGGATTTTTTGTTGTTATCGTATTGTCGTCTGCATTAGGCAGATACCACATTTGTTTCCCGTCGTTTGCGTCGATTCCCGCAAAAATCGGATAGAAGTAGGTCAGCGGCTGTCCTACTACGTAGGAATATGGGTATCCGGCCGGCTGCCACTGCTTTTCGCCGTTGAAAAGTTCGAGGATTTTGTTGCGGTTGTAGCCCATTGTCAGGTTCAGCGAAACAAACGAATTTTTGGATTTGAAGGCGTCCCAGTTCAAGTTGAGGTCAATTCCGCGGTTCTGCATTTTCCCTACATTCGATTTCAGCGAACTGAATCCGGAAGTGTAGAAATACGGCACGTCGATAATGAGTTGCGAAGTTTTGCGGTCGTAAAAATCGAGGTCGATAGCGAGGCGTTTGCCGATTTTCGTACTCAACGACAGCGTTCCGATTGTCTGGTATTCCCATGTCAGGTGGGGGTCGCCGGCCTGTTTCAGTTCAAAACCGCTCTGTCCGGCGTAAGGTTTCGACGAGCCTATGGTTGTCAGGCGGTCGTAATCGCCGATTGCCGAGTTGCCCGAAGTTCCGTAATTGAAGCGGATTTTCAAGTCTTTATTCAAATCTTTTTTCAAGTTCCACATAAAGCCGCCCGAATAGAAGAAAAACGAACGGTTTTCGGCGCTGAAACGCGAAGATTTATCGTTGCGAACATTGAAATTCAGAAAATAACGGTCGTCGAACGAATAATCGAGACGGCCGAAAAGCGAAAGATAAACGTATTGCGAACGGAACTGATTGACGCTCCGGCTGTTAACGCCTTCGTAAAGCATCATCAGGCGGTCGTCGGACTGTCCCGACGAGGAAGCCTCGAAACTCTGATAATCGTTGTCGATGTATTCCTGCCCGGCAAGAGCCGTTAAATAGTGGTTTTCGGCTGGATTGAAGCGGTATTCGAGAGTATTTGTAATAGTCGGCGAGAAATTGCGGTAAAAAGTTTCCGAGCGGTTTCCGTTGTCGAGATTGCCCTCAAACGAAGCGAGGCGCATAGACGAAATGCGCAAATCGTAAGCGTCAATATTCATATTGGTGCGGAAAACAAGGCCTTTAATCGGAGTAATTTCGGCGAAAAAAGTGCCGTTCAGCATCAAATTATTCTTGGCCGACTGCATTTTTTCGGCCAAATACCATGGACTGTAACGGTTAAGCCCCGGAATCAGGTTGTAAACCTCGCCCGTTTCGGGATTCCAAGGGGTATAATAAGGCAAAAGCATATAAAATGCGCCTCCGTTCAGATTGTCGGAACCGACAAAAGAATACGGATTATTGCTGGCTTCGGTGTAGGTTACCGAAGCATTAAGCCCTATTTTCAGCCATTTACGAAGATTCGACTCTATATTTGAACGCACTGTGTAGCGGTCGAAAGACGAGCGCGGCGCAAGGCCCTGGGCGCCATAGTAACTGCCTGATATAAAGTAAGTATGGCTCTCGCCGCCGCCGTTGATTGACAGATTCGACTGGTAACGCGGCACGCTCGATTTGTAGTAAAGGTCGAGCCAGTTGGTATTGTAGGGAAAATTTTCGCGGATATTTTGAATTTGTTCGTCCGAACGCGCTCCGGTAGCCGCCCAATAATCAAGCAGTTGCTCGGACGACATCATACTGTTGAAAAAGCCGGTGTTGGCCAAAGACGACCAACTGTACTGCCCTTTTACCGAAATCTGCGCTTTCTGGTTGAACGAGCCTTTTTTAGTAGTTATGTAAACTACCCCGTTTGCCGCACGCGAACCGTATATCGAGTTCGAGGCTGCGTCTTTCAGGAAGGTTACGCTTTCCACATCGTCGGGATTGACCGATTCAAAAGAGCCGACCGGCGAGCCGTCAACGACAAACAGCGGATTTGTGTTTCCAAACACCGAACCCATACCGTGCAGCCTCATCTCGAAAGAGCCGGAAGGCTCGCCCGAATTGTTGCTTATTTCCAATCCCGAAACCTTGCCTTGAAGCGCGTCTATCAGGTTGGGAGCCGGTTTGTCGATAATGGATTTCGACGAAATTTTTGTGATATTGCCGACTACGGTACTTATTTTTTTCCCGCTGCCGTAACCGATAACTACCACGTCTTGAAGCGTTTGTACGTCCTCTTCCATTTTCACGTCAATCCGGCTTCGTCCTTTAACCGCCTGTATAACAGGCGTATATCCCATATATTTATATTCGAGGCTGACCTCGCCCGAAGGAACAGTTATCGTATATTTCCCCTCGGCATCGGTTTCTGCGTAATATTTTGCAGAATTTTTCACAAGAATGGAAACGGCCATCAACGGCTGTCCATCTTTTGCATCGCTCACAGTTCCGCTTATTTGGCGTGTCTGCGAAAATAAAACGTTGCTCCACGCAAGGAGCGGGAGCAACGCAACAGAAAAGATTAATTTATTCATAATCAAGGATAAATGCAGTTTTTTTAGAATATTGCCTTCACTTGGCTGTTTCCTGCCGAAACGATGTAAACTCCGTGTTGTGAAACACTTACGCTTTCTTCGCTTCCGCTTGCGATGCGGTCGGCAATTTTCAGCCCGTTGAGGTTGTAAACATTCAGTTTTTGTCCTGCGGCAAGTCCCGAAATTTTCAGAACGCCATTCGACGCAACTACATTCAGTGAGGTTTTTCCTGCTTTCGCAAGGCCTGTTCCAAGAGGAGCGGACTGCCAGCGGAAATACGGCATCGATTCGCCTTCGTTGATTTTCCAGACGGAAGCAAAATCCCAATTTTCAAAAGTATCCTGTTGGCGGAGGTCAGATTCTGTGCGCCCCGCTTCGGGAAAACCCTGATAGCCGACTGCCGCAAATACGTCGGCTGTGTTCAACTCGTTATTATAATAGGAATCTTCAACTTTTCCTTCGTAAGTTCTTGTATCGTAGTCGCCTACAAGACCGCCAGCAAAAGTAGCCATCGGAATATACGGAGTAACCGTAACGTTTGAATAGCAGTTTTTTACAAGGCAGTTTGCGTTGCTGTTCTGGGTTCCGACAAATCCGCCGACAGCCATATTTCCCTTTATTTCGCCTTCGGCATAACAATCAGAGATTGTTCCGTTTTTTTGCGAGCCGACGAAAAGCCCCGAAGCCATAGCGTTCTGGGTTGCGCTCACGTTGCCGTAAACATAGCAGCGGTCGAAATTCGTAGCGCTGTTGGTTTTTGCGACGAAAGCCGCGCAATAAGTGCTTCCGCCCTGCACGCCGCCGGCTGCATTGTCGATTTCGAGGCCGAGATTTTTAAATGCGCTTCCGGTGCTGGTTTGCGCGAAAAGCGCCACCTGCGAGAGATTAGGACGGTTGATGCGGAATCCGGTAATCTTGTGGTTTGCGCCGTCGAGAACGATATACATTGTTTGAATCGAGCCGTTTTCAGCCACGCCAATCGGCAGCCAGCCTTCGGCTCCCCAGGTTGAGGCGGTAAAATCGCCCAGATTAATGTCGTTTTCCAAAACGAAATATTTTGGCGAACCGCTTGCGCCGTTATTGTCGCGGATTGCGCTCAACTGTTCGGCAGTCTTAATAATATACGGAGTGGTTTCCGTTCCGTTTCCGCCCGAAAATTGCGCTTTCAAAAGAGTATTAGAAGCAAAAATCAGTACGAGTAATAGAGTAAAAATTTTTTTCATACTTTTTTATATAATAGTTAATAATAAAGTCATATTTACAGAGAGTGCAAAATTAGAACAAAATGTAAGCCTGACCAACAAAAAAAGACACAAATATTGCAGACTTTTCCGCATTTTTTCCCGAAAATCGTAGCATTTTAACGATTCGATTGTACAAAAAATTTGAAATCCGAAATTATCATTCGTTTTATTCAATGAAACAGTCATAAATCAGTAAAACCGCATATTTTATTTTTACAGAATGAAATATGTAACAAAAATAATCCGGCTGATTTCCGCATTTTTTCGCCGCAAAATATACAACATTGAAAATCAATGTTTTACAATTAATTAGTCATTTTATGACAAGCAAGCAAAAAATCGAGGCATTTTTATCCTCAAACTTCAATGTCAAATGTTTCAAAAAGAAAATATTTCGCCAAAATTTGATTTAAATTTTTATAAAAGAAATTTTTGACAACCGATTTTTGAAAATTCATCATTAATAAGTCAAAAAAATATTTTTTTAGGCATAATATCCCTTGATTTACGCAAAAATATGAAATAATTTTGCAACGTGATTAAAATACAAGAAAAGATTAAAAAAATAGCAAAAATGAATTTTATAAAACATTTTTATGCAATCATTACAATTTGCTTCCTGTTTTGCAATCTTGACTTGAAAGGACAAGTTACGGTTGGAACGCTGGAAGACCCTGTAAAAGGAGCGCTTATGCAGTTCAAGACTATTGACGACGCTGCATCCGACGGCGACGCCAATGCTGCGCTGGGTATAGGGTTTCCTCGCGTCGCCCTTGTGCAACTCGACCGTTTGCAGCCCATGTATTCCGCCGCAGAAGCGGCTTCGCTCGACGAAAAAACGCAACGCGCCCATAAAGGCTTGGTTGTATATAATATAACACGCGACCTCGACGCAGGCCTCACACATGGAATTTACGTATGGAACGGCAAAAAATGGGTGGAAATGCAAAAAGCATCCACGCAGGCCGAATATACAATCGACTGCGCTAACGTAGCAGTGCACGGAAGTTATGGAGCCGGACAATCGCTCGATAACTCAAACTATCTGCGCATCCGCCTTACGGTTACAGAACCCGGTTATTACACTATAAATGCCATCTCGAATCCCGATAACGGATATTTTTTCGAGCGCACCGGTTCTTTCTATTCTACCGGAACATATTCCATCATCATTTACGGAATGGGAAAACCCGAACAATGCACAGGCGCTTACTCGATTTGCGCTGACCCAAAACGGGAATTTGACGAATTTACCCTATATGCCAACGGCGAGGCTACGAACTGTACATTTGAAATTCCCGTAAGAAATACGGCAATTATGCCAAAATTTACTATGAGTTGCGCTTCGGTAGCGATTAACGGACAGTATTTTGAAGACAAGCCTCTCGACGACAGCAATACAATGACTGTTGAAATCAATGTTGACCCTGCTACCTTTGGAGCAGAAGCGGAAATTTACACAAACGAAGTGGACGGAATATCGTTCAACGCAACTTTTTTGCTCCAATCCAACCCTCAAACAGTAACCCTCGCCGGAACAGGAATACCACGCGGCATAGAAGACAAGGTATTTACAATTATGACTAACAGCGAATCTTCAACCTCCTCCTGCGAGCACGCGCTCTCTATAATGATACCTCAAAAGAGGATAATGGCACTCGGACAGGCTGATTCGGACTGGGGATACAACATCGGCGACGCTTGGAAAAATCCAAACAGAAGTTCGGTTAACCAAATGATTACCAACCCCTACAATTTCGGGCCTTATCAGGAAAGCATCGTTAAGACCGAACAGATAAACAATGTCAGTACCCCTGCCTCCGTCGGCCGCAATACGTCAAACTATGTAACTCCAACGCAGGCTGACCCCGGAAACGATATAATCGCTCTAACAATCGCCAATTACCAGTCTATGACTCCCGAAAAACTCGGCGCATACCTTTTCGGACGGCAAGGCAAACCGAAAATAGACATAGTCGCACTTGGGCACGGCTTTGAATTTTGGCGGGATGGAAATGCCGACGACGCCCAAAAATGCGATACGCTTATTAAATTTATGCGCGAAGGCGGGATATTGATTGTTACTTCGCAAAATGAAGGCTCAAACGGAAGATTTTTTAACCGCATGTTCAATACTACAAATATAGGTTCGGCGCTGGGAAATGGAGCAGGCTCGATTTACCAGTTCGGATGGTCGTCATACAATCTGCCGGAATCGATGAAATCGCATTTCTGCGAAGACAGCGACCCCATTTTGCAAGGCCCGTTCGGCAACATTGTAAGCAAAACTTGGGGCGAAGACGCCGATGTTACCCGATATGTAACCAACCTCCCGGCCGACGAAGTAGTGATTTATTCCAGCGGACGGCGCTCAACAGACGCCGACAGCGGTATTCCCGAAAACTCGGCCACAATATTCCGGCACAAAGAGTTGCCATTCATTTTCATCGGCGACGGCGGATTCTGGACAGGCAACGACAGGAATAACGGCGACCTTGCAAACACGCCTTTCAAAACAGAAAACAGGTTGATAAACGGAGTTACTTACACCGATTATCCAACTTATAAAAAGTACGGTACAGGGGGTAATTACGAATCTCACAACGCCACGTTTTTGGCAAATGCCTTGGCGTGGTGCCTCCGACAGGCCGAATTATACAGAAGAAGTCATAAAGTAGAATAAATAAATAAATAAATAATAAATTAGTTAGATTAATAAAAAAGAGTTAACATTTAGAAAATTTAATCACAGATACACTAATAAACCTTGACACTATTTACGTTGGAAAGAGCCGTCACTCCCTATTTGGCGGCTCTTTTTTTTATTTTTTATTCCAATGAAAAAATCTTATTTTTTCGCTTCCCCCCTGATTTGCACGCGGCGAATTTTTCCGCTGATAGTTTTCGGCAACTCATTGACAAACTCGATGATTCGGGGATATTTGTAAGGCGCAGTTACCCGCTTTACGTGGTTTTGAATATCCTTTATCAGCGCGTCGCCCGCCTGCGGTTTGTACTCGTCGGCGAGAATGATTGTCGCTTTCACTACCTGACCGCGCACTTCGTCGGGAACGCCGGTAATGGCGCACTCCACAACGGCGGGATGAGTCATCAGCGCCGATTCAACCTCAAACGGCCCGATACGGTAGCCCGAACTCTTGATTACGTCGTCGTTGCGGCCTACAAACCAGTAATAGCCGTCCTCGTCGCGCCACGCAATATCGCCTGTGTGGTAAACATTGTTGTAATAAACGCTGCGCGTCAGTTCTTCGTCGCGGAAATAGCCCATAAACAGGCCAACCGGCTTTACGCGGTCGGTGCGGAAAATTATCTCGCCCTGCTCGCCGTCCTCGGCGCTGCGCCCGTCGGCGGTGATAAGGTCTAAATCGTAGGCGGGACTTGGCATTCCCATTGAGCCGGGCTTTGGTTCCATCCATGGATAATTGGCGATAGTAACCGTCATTTCGGTTTGCCCGAAAGCCTCCATCATCTTTATTCCGGTTGCCTTGTAAAACGTTTCATAAACAATGGGATTGAGCGGCTCGCCCGCAACCACGCAATATTCGAGAGCCGAAAGGTCGTATTTTGTAATATCTTCCAAAATCAGGAAGCGGTAAACCGTTGGCGGAGCGCAAAACGAGGTAACTTTGTAATCCTGCATCACGCGTAGCATATCGGCGGCTGTAAATTTTTCGTGGTCGTAAACGAAGATGCAGGCTCCCATAATCCACTGCCCGTAAAGTTTCCCCCAGGCGGCTTTCGCCCAGCCGGTATCGGCCACGGTAAGGTGCAGCGATTTGTCGTGCAGGTTTTGCCAGTAACCCGACGTAACGATGTGTCCAAGCGGATATTCGTAGTTGTGGATTACCATTTTCGGCTCGCCGGTGGTGCCTGAGGTGAAGTAAAGCAGCATAATATCGTTGTTGCTGCTGACGTTTTCGGGACGGACAAAGGGTTTTGCCTCGTCTATTCCCTTTCGGAAATCCGCCCAGCCTTCGGGAACTTCGGGGCCTATCGTCAGCCGGTATTTCAGGGTCGGACAGTCGGGCAAAGCCTCGTCAACGTGCTTCAACACAGGGTTTTCGCCTACGCAGATTATCGCCTTTATGTCGGCGGCGTTGCAGCGGTAAACGATGTCTTTTTTCGTCAGCAGGTGGGTTGCAGGAATTGCAACTGCGCCTATTTTATGCAGGCCGAGTATCGCAAACCAGTACCAGTAGCGGCGTTTGAGGATGAGCATTACCATATCGCCCTTTTTTATTCCAATCGAAAGGAAATATGCGGCCGCAGCGTCGCTTTTTTCTTTTATATCCTTGAATGTAAAGTCGATATGCTCGCCGCGGTCGTTTACCCAGCAGATTGCTTTTTTGTCGGGCGCAATTCTCGCCCATTCGTCGGCCACGTCGTAGGCAAAATTGAAGTTATCGGGTACGTTTATCTTGAAATTTTTGTTGAAATCTTCCTGATTTTCAAATCGTTGCTGATTTATATATTTTTCTACCATCTTTTCGAGAGTTTTCCGTTTTTTGATGTTTATTTTTCCTTCATTATTATTGCTAAAAACCGGACGGGCTTATCGTCTAACGCTTTCATACCGTGCGGATTAGATGAATCGAAATAGATGGAATCGCCGGGTTCGAGCGTAAGGTCTTTGCCGTTGATATGGAAAAGAAGGCGGCCTTCGAGAACGTAGTTAAACTCCTCGCCGGAGTGTGTGTTGAGCGTGATTTCCTTTCCGCTCGGCTCGACTGTTACCTCAAACGGCTCTGACTGCGGCAAAATATACCCGCTGGCTAAGGCCTGATATTTGTACGCGCGGTTGCGCTCGACGGAAACGCCTTTGCCGCAACGGGTCAGGAAATAAGATTTCATCCGCGGTTCGTCGCCCGAAATAAGCGTGGAAGTGTCGATGTTGAAACTTTGCGCCACCTCGAACAGGAAACTCATCGGAATATCGGTGTCGCCCGATTCGTAAAGAGTGATTTCATCCGGCGAGCGGTCGCACATTTCGGCCATTTCGCCGACCGAGAGTTCGAGGGAATCCCGCAGTCCGCGCAGCCGCTCTGCAATTTGTTTGATTTGCTCGTTCATACTTAAAATAAAATTTAAGGTGCAAAATTACGAGTTATTTTTGAGAAATGCAACCTTCTTGCCATATTGTTATTGTTCATCTTAAAAATCTTCTTCTCAGAATCTGTAAATGTTTTTTTACGCTGCAAAGGTAGAAACTATCTGTGCAGCCATTCTGCAAGGTAATTATTTTTATTGAATTTTATTTTTAATTTCAAATAAATCATTAGTAATCAAAATATTATGATAACTTTTCTTTGCAAGTCCGTTAATCAGTTTTTTGTCGCCTGTCCACAATTTGCAGCGAAAGTGGTTAGCAAAGGCAATATAAACTATATCTTTGGGGTCGATATCCGCAACAAGATTTTCGGCATATAGCCAACTGTCTTCTGATATTTGTTCTTCTGAAATGAACGTAACCGACTTATAAATTTGAAATTCTGATTCTAAAATATTTTCCAATGACATATTGGATATTCTTACCAGTTTGTCGAGATGGCCGTATATTTCAGTCCGCAGAAAATTAGGGGCAATAAAAGAAAATAACCCACCCGAATTTATCAGCAAATCCCCAATTTTACCATTAGAATTAAGGATTGCACTGAAAATAATATTGGCGTCCACGGCAATAATCATTTCAGGAAGCGGTGTTTATTCTTATTCCACCAACCGGAATTAACTTCATCCGCCAAAGCGTCTATGTCCGATTGCTTTGCCGTCGATTTGGAAGTAGCGTCTAAATACGCAGCATAATCAATCAATCGTTGAATGCCGTAAAAATCCGTTCCTTGCGAAAACGAAATCATAATTTGATTGTCTGTAACTCTTTCGACTAACATAATTTTATAATTTTTAATCTAATACAAAATTACAAAATATTTTAATAACTTTGCAAAATTACGAGTTATTTTTGAGAAATGCAAAATGGGGGGATTTTATTCATCGAAAAATGTTCATCAAATCACGCTACGATTGTATTATTATACGAGTAAAATTTCAAATCAACCGCCCTAATAAGCATCATTATGCACCGAAAGCACAGCCCGCCCCGAAGGGTCTATCATTTTTTTGAAAGCCTCGTCCCATTCGAGGGCTATCGGGGTGCTGCACGCTACGGACGGCACCGAGGGAACGGTCAGCGCGGCCGCATCGGAGGGGAATAATTCCTCGAAAATGGAGCGGTAATGATATTCTTCCTTCGTCATCGGCGGATTTATCGGAAAACGCTCGGCGGCCTTGGCGAACATCTCGTCGGAAACCTGCGCCGAAGCCACTTCGCGAAGCGTATCAATCCAACTGTAACCTACGCCGTCGGAAAACTGCTCTTTCTGCCGCCATGCCACGCTTTCGGGCAAATAGTCCTCGAAAGCCTTGCGAAGAATCCACTTTTCCATACGGCCTTTCAGCCCGCTCAATTTGTCTTCGGGGTTGAGGCGCATCGCAACGTCCATAAATTCCTTGTCTAAGAAAGGCACGCGCCCCTCTACTCCCCACGCCGCCAACGACTTATTGGCACGCAAACAGTCGTAAAGATAGAGTTTGTCGAGTTTGCGCACGGTTTCTTCGTGCAAAGCCTTGGCGTTAGGCGCTTTATGAAAATAAAGATAGCCGCCGAAAATCTCGTCGGCGCCTTCGCCGGAAAGCACCATTTTTATACCCATCGACTTGATGACCCGCGCTAAAAGACACATCGGAGTAGATGCGCGGACAGTCGTAACATCGTAAGTTTCAATATGATAAATCACGTCGCGGATAGCGTCGAGGCCTTCCTGGATGGTAAAATGTATTTCGTGATGAACGGTTCCGATATGGTCGGCCACTTTCTGTGCGGCGGCCAAATCGGGCGAGCCTTCCAGTCCTACCGCAAACGAGTGCAGGCGCGGCCACCATGCTTTTTCCAGCCCGTCGCTCTCGACTCGTTTTGAGGCGTATTTTTTTGCAACGGCCGACACTATCGACGAATCCAATCCTCCCGAAAGCAGCACTCCATAAGGCACGTCGGTCATAAGTTGCCGTTTCACAGCCGCTTCCAAGGCGTCGCGCAGTTCGTCTATCACTTCGGGATGGTCTTCGCAGGACGGGTTGTTTTTCACGTTTTCGTAATCCATCCAGTCGCGCTTGTACCAGCGGACGTAATTAAATCCCCTTTTCCCCTTTTCGGCCTTTGTTCCCGAATAAAGGTAATGGCCGGGAGGGAATGATTCTATCTCATCGCAATAACCTTCTAAAGATTTCAGTTCCGAAGCCACGTAAAGCAATCCGTTCCTGTCGCGCCCGATGTAGAGCGGGATTATGCCTATATGGTCGCGGGCTATGAGGTAAGAATCGTTGCGCGAATCGTAAAGCGCAAAGGCGAAAATGCCGTTCAAATCTTCCAAAAAATCAATGCCTTTTTCCATATAAAGCGAGAGGATAACTTCGCAGTCGGACTTGGTTTTGAAGTCGTAAGTCCCTGCCTGACGGTCTCTTATATCCTGATGGTTATAAATCTCACCATTAACGGCAAGGGCGACTTTTCCGTCGGGCGAATAAAGCGGTTGCCGTCCCGATTGCGGGTCAACGATGGCTAAACGCTCGTGCGCAAGAATGGCTTTTTCACTGCAATAGATTCCCGACCAGTCGGGACCGCGGTGCCGGATTTTTTTCGACATCGACAGGGCTTGGGCGCGTAAGGGTTCTACGTTCCCCTTTATATCAAAGATTCCAACTATTCCACACATATTTTTTTATTATTTTTTATTTTACAGTATTATTTTTTTTGTAATTTTCAATTCTCAATTTTCAAGGAATTTCTTTATTTCCTCGGCCGCTTTGCGTCCCGCATCAATGGCGCGGACAACGAGGCTGGCTCCGCTTGTTACGTCGCCGGCTACAAATACCTTATTGACAGACGATTGCCAAGGTTTTACGGCCTGCACGTTTCCGCGTCCGTCGTATTGAACGCCCAGAGCGTCGAGCAGTCCTTCGTGAACCGGATGGACAAATCCCATCGAGAGCAAAACGAGGTCGGTGGCGATGATTTCCGGTTTTCCGGTTTCCTGCATCGTCATACGTCCCGAAGCGTCTTTAATCCATTCTACCTCAACAACTTCCACGCCGGTCAGTTTTCCTTTTGTCCCGATGAAACGCTTCGATGCCAGCGACCAGCGGCGGGTGCAGCCCTCCTTGTGCGAACTCGAAGTTTTCAGGATATTGGGATAGTAAGGCCATGGAGTATCGGGATTGCGGTCTTCGGGCGGCTTCGGCAGAATTTCGATTTGCGTAACCGAAGCGGCTTTTTGCCTAACCGAAGTGCCTACGCAGTCGGAGCCGGTATCGCCGCCGCCAATGACGAGGACTTTTTTGTTTTTGGCCGAAATTTGCTCCGCCGCAGGGAAAGTTTGGCCTGCAACAACGCGGTTTTGCTGTTTCAGGAAGTCGAGAGCGAAATGGATTCCCTTCAATTCCCGGCCTTCAATCGGCAAATCGCGCGGAACGCCCGAACCCATGCAAAGGCAGACGGCGTCGTATTTCGAGAGCAGTTTATCGACCGGCAAATCTTTTCCGACTTCGGTATTTGCGGTAAAGGTAATTCCTTCATCTGCAAGCAGTTTCAGGCGGCGGTCGATAATTTCCTTGTTCAATTTGAAATCGGGGATTCCGAGCCGGAGCAGTCCGCCGATGTATTCGTCTTTTTCAAAGACGGTTACGGCGTGGCCTGCACGGTTCAGCATATCGGCGGCGGCAAGTCCCGCGGGGCCGGAGCCTACGACGGCAACTTTTTTTCCTGTGCGCGATTTCGGCGGATAGGCCTTTACAAAACCCTCTGCGAAAGCGTGTTCTGCAATGGCGGCCTCGTTTTCGCGGATTGTCAGCGGCTGGTTTTCGATGTTCAGCACGCAGCCTTTTTCGCATATTGCCGGACAAACTCTTCCCGTAAATTCGGGAAAATTATTCGTAGAGTTGAGCAGGCGGTAAGCCTCAAACCATTTGCCCTTGTAGAGCAGGTCTTGCCATTCGGGAATCAGGTTGGCTAAGGGACACGACCAATGGCAAAACGGCACGCCGCACTCCATGCAGCGCGATGCTTGCAGCATACGGTCTTCCATATTCAGGGTCTGCTCCACTTCGCCGTAGTCGGCTATGCGGTCGTGAACCGGACGGTATCCGGCTTCTTTTCTGTTTATCGTTAAAAATGCTTTTGCGTTTCCCATATCAATAATCCGATTCTACAAGTTCAATTTTCTTCTTTATCGCTTCCATTTTTTCTTCCTGCAAGACTTTTTTGTATTCGATTGGGGTAATTTTGATGAAATGTTTCAGGTAATTATCCCAGTCGTCGAGGATTCGCTTGGCGAGTCCGCTTTTGGTGTAATAATAATGCTGCGAAATGAGGTGGTGCAGTTCCAGACTGTCCGACTTATCTTCAATCAGCGTCAATTCCACCATTTCCATATTGCAAAAATAGTCGAAATCGCCTTTCATATCGAGGACGTAAGCCAGTCCGCCGCTCATTCCGGCCGCGAAATTTTTGCCCGTAGAACCGAGAACTACGGTGCGGCCGCCGGTCATATACTCGCAACAGTGGTCGCCTGCGCCTTCCACAACGGCTATTGCGCCCGAATTTCTGACGCAAAACCTCTCGCCTACCCTGCCGTTGATGTAAACTTCGCCCGAAGTGGCTCCGTAAAGCGATGTATTTCCGGCAATTATGTTGTTTTCCGGTACAAATTGCGCCGATTTTGGCGGCACAACGGCGATACGTCCGCCGGAAAGTCCTTTGCCCAGATAGTCGTTGGTTTCGCCTTCGATATAGAAAGTTACTCCAGCCGACAGGAATGCTCCGAAACTCTGACCGGCAGAGCCTTTGAAGGTTATTGTGATAGTCCCGTCCTGCAAGCCGCGGTTGCCGTAGCGCTTGGCTATTTCGCCCGAAAGCATTGCGCCCACAGCGCGGTCGGTGTTTGCTATCGCAACGTTCATCTCGACGGGCAACTGCTTCTCTATCGCGGGTTTAGTTTTGCGGATAAGTTCGCGGTCGAGAACGTTGTCGATTTTATGGTTCTGAACGCTTGTGCAGCGGATGTCATTGCCGTTATTTACGAAGTGAAGCAGTTTTGAAAAGTCGAGTTTCGCCGCTTTTTCGTTAATTTTCAGGTCTTTGCGCACTTCCAGCAAGTCGGAGCGGCCGATTATCTCGTCCATCGTTTTGAAGCCCATTTGAGCCAGATGTTCGCGCACTTCGGTTGCAAGGAAAGTGAAAAAATTGACGAGATATTCGTATTTTCCCTTGAAACGCGCCCGCAGCCGCTCGTCTTGCGTAGCGACGCCTACCGGACAGGTATTCAGGTGGCATTTGCGCATCATCACGCAACCGAGGACAATCAGGGCGCTGGTTGCGAAGCCGAACTCTTCGGCTCCGAGCAGGGCTGAAACGATTATGTCTTTGCCGGACTTCAACTGTCCGTCGGTTTGCAGGCGCACGTAGCGTCGAAGGTCGTTCAGCACCAGTGTTTGCTGCGTTTCGGCCAATCCGAGTTCGCCCGGAATGCCTGCGTGTTTTATCGAACTCATCGGGCTTGCTCCGGTTCCGCCTTCGGCTCCGCTAATCAGAATCATATCGGCTTTGGCTTTTGCAACGCCTGCCGCGATGGTTCCAACGCCGGTTTCGGCCACAAGTTTTACCGAAATTCTTGCCGCGGGATTGACGTTTTTCAGGTCGAAAATCAGTTGGGCAAGGTCTTCTATCGAATAAATATCGTGGTGCGGAGGCGGGGAAATAAGTGTGATTCCGGGAATCGAGTGCCGGGTTTTCGCAATGATTTTATCAACCTTGAATCCGGGCAACTGTCCGCCTTCGCCGGGTTTTGCGCCCTGCGCGATTTTTATTTGCAGTTCGTCGGCATTGACAAGATATTCGGTTGTAACGCCGAAGCGTCCGGATGCTATTTGCTTGATTGCCGAGCGGCGGTTCAGTCCGTCGTCGCCAACTTGGAAACGCGCCGGGTCTTCGCCGCCTTCGCCGGTATTGCTTTTGCCGTTCAGCGCGTTGAGCGCGATTGCTAAAGCCTCGTGCGCTTCCTTGCTGATTGAGCCGAAAGACATTGCGCCGGTAACAAAGCGTTTGGTAATCGATTCTATTGATTCAACTTTTGAAATATCAATCGGTTTCCGCTTGTAAGTAAGGAAGTCGCGCAGGAAAACGGGCGATATTTTATTATCTACAATGTCGGTATATTCTTTGAACTTGGCGTAATCGCCGGTGCGGGTCGCAATCTGCAATCGCGCTATTGTTTCGGGATTCCATGCGTGATATTCGCCCTCGCGGCGGTAGGAATAAATCCCCGCATTGTCGAGCGTATAAGTCGCTTTCATCTTGAAATCGGGCAAACCCTTGTCGTGAAAAGCCTCGTAATGAAACGCGAGCGCATCGCGGGCAATGTCCGACATATCTATTCCGCCGATTCGGGAAGTCATCTCGCGGAAGCAGGAATCAAGCGCTTTTTGGCCGATTCCGACTGCCTCGTAAATCTGTGCGCCGCGGTAACTGCGGAGCGTGGAAATTCCCATTTTCGACAGGACTTTCAAAAGCCCTTTGCTGACCGATTTTATGTAATTTTTCTCGGCTGTGTGGTAGTCGAGTTGGATTTCGTGAAGATTGACTTTCTCGTTCAGCACTGCGAAAGCCATATACGGGTTTACCGCGGTCGCTCCGAAAGCGAAAAGCAGGGCGAAATGGTTCACTTCGCGGGCTTCGGCCGTCTCAACCACTATTGCTATCTGCATACGTTTCCGCTTCTCAATCAGATGGTGATGGATAGCCGAAACTGCGAGCAATGACGGTATTGGAGCGTGTTCCGCATCAACTCCGCGGTCGCTCAAAATTATGTAGTGATATCCTTCGTTTACGGCCTTTTCGGCCTGCTGGCAAAGGGCGTGCAAGGCTTCCGTCAGGGTTTTTGCGCCTTTTTCGGGCGGACAGACGTCGAACAACATCGGGACGGTCAGCGAGCGAAATCCCTTGTAACCCAGATGAGTAAGTATGTCGAGTTCGATATTGTTCAGAATCGGAACTCCGAGTTTTACCATTTTGCACTGTTCGGGCGAGGCTTCCAGCACATTGCCGTCCTGACAGCCGATGTACAGCGAAAGCGACATCACAAGTTCTTCGCGAATCGGGTCGATAGGCGGGTTTGTAACCTGCGCAAACAGTTGGCGGAAATAGTTGAACAGGATTTGCGGCTTGTTCGACAGTACGGCTGTCGGAGTGTCGTTGCCCATCGAACCTATCGGCTCTTTGCCGTCGGTAGCCATCGGGATAATCAGCCTCTCGACGTCTTCTTTCGAGTATCCGAAGGCTTTCAACTGTTCGGGAAGTGAATCGACGTCGTAACGCACTGTGCGTCCGGAAGATATGTCGCCAAGCGTAATCCGGCTCCTGTTCAGCCACTCGCGGTAAGGATACTTTTCGGCCAATTCTGCTTTTAATTCCTTGTCATAGAAGAGTTTGCCTTCTTTCGTATCCACCATCAGCATTTTTCCGGGTTGAAGGCGGCCTTTTTCTTTTATTTCGCCGGCCTCGAAAGGCAAAACTCCCGCTTCGGAGGCGACGACCATAATATCGTTGTTGGTAATCAGGTAGCGGGCGGGGCGCAATCCGTTGCGGTCCAACATTCCGCCTGCGTAGCGGCCGTCGGTAAAGAGCAGGGTTGCAGGCCCGTCCCAGGGTTCCATTATGATGCTGTGATATTCGTAATATGCTTTCAGTTCGTCGGAAATGGGATTTTTGCTGTTCCAACTTTCGGGGACGAGCATCGAAAGCGCGTGAGGCAGCGTGAATCCGGCCATCACAAGAAATTCGAGGACGTTGTCAAGCGAGGCGCTGTCCGACATTCCGGGCTGTATGACGGGGAAAATTTCTTCCAAATTGCCGAGTTCCGGCACTTTCAGCACCGATTCGCGGGCTTTCATCCAGTAGCGGTTGCCACGGATGGTGTTGATTTCGCCGTTATGTCCGAGCAGGCGGAAAGGCTGCGCCAAATCCCAACTCGGAAAAGTGTTGGTGCTGAACCGCGAATGAACCAGCGCAAGTCCGCTCGTAAAATAAGGATTCTGCAAGTCGGTAAAATAGTCGCGCAACTGGGTCGAGGTCAACATTCCCTTGTAAATTATCCGTTGCGTGGAAAGGCTGACGATGTAAAAAGTCCGTTTGTCGGCAAGCGAAGATTTCAGGATTTTCTTTTCCATCTTCTTGCGGGCGATGTAGAGTTTCTGCTCCAAAGTCCGTCCGCCAGCCGTGGAGTTGGAAGGGGTAGCCTCAACGACGAAAATCTGCTTTATTGCAGGTTCGTTTTGGCGGGAAATTTCGCCCAGAATGTCGCCGTTCACCGGAACATCGCGCGTAGCCAGCGTTTTCAGGCCTTCCTGCTCAATTATGTTGTTCAAAACCTCCATATACAGCGAGGCCTGCTCATCGTCTTTCGGCAGGAAAATGAGGCCGGTGCCGTATTTTCCGCGTTCGGGAACCGGAATTCCTTGCAGCAGAATAAATTCGTGCGGGATTTGAAGCGTGATTCCCGCGCCGTCGCCTGTTACCTTGTCGGCGCTCTCGGCGCCGCGATGGAGCATGTGTTCAAGCACTTGCAGGCCCTTCTCTACTATATCGTGCGACTTGTTGCCGTGAATATCCACCAGCAAACCTACTCCGCAGGCGTCGTGTTCAAAGTCCGGCTCGTACAGTCCTTTATATTCTGTCATTTTGTATCAAATCACTCTTTCTTTGTCATTTATTGATTATTGTTTATTTTGCGTTCCAAACCCGCAACTCCCTATATTTCAAATAATTGAGGAATTGCGGGTTGAAATGCAGCCGCAAAAGGCGGATTTTTAGCGTTTTTCCGCTCGTTTTAGCGAATGAACAGCAGTTCGCGATATTTCGGCATGGGCCAAAGTTCGTTATCGACTACAAGTTCAAGTTTATCAACCTGATAGCGGATTTCATCGAAGAACGGCAATACCTTGTCGTGGTATTCTATTGCTTTTTCGCGTTCCGATTCTATCTTGTTGGCTACTTTGCGGGCTTCAATCATCGCTTCCACGCGGTATTTGATGATAGATATGCGTTCCGAAATTTCTTCGATGATTCCCTTGTCAAGGGCGCCGAGTTCCGAAGCCTTTTCTTTGCTGTAAACCTGATAAAGTTTGTAAACATTGTCGAGCAGCGAGGACTGGTATTTTGTGGCCACCGGAATGATGTGATTCAGCACCAAATCGCCCAAAACGCGCGATTCTATCTGGATTTTCTTGGTGTAAGTTTCCCATTTTACCTCGTTGCGGGCGTGAAGTTCGCGTTCCGAAAGCACCTCTATGCTTTCAAACAGTTTTACGGCGTCTTTTGAAGTGTGGGCGTCGATAATCAGCGGCACGCTTGTTTCGCAGTCCAAGCCGCGTTTTGCCGCTTCTTCTTTCCATTCTTCGCTGTAACCGTTGCCGTCGAAACGGATAGGCTTCGATTCTTTGATGTATTTTTTCAGAACCTCGAAAATGGCCTTGTTTTTAGCCGCGCCTTTGGTAATTTCGGCGTCCACCGTTTTCTTAAATTCCTTCAACTGGGCTGCTACAATGGCGTTGAGCGTAATCATACCCGAAGCGCAGTTGGCCGACGAGCCTACGGCGCGGAACTCAAAGCGGTTTCCGGTAAATGCGAAAGGCGAAGTGCGGTTGCGGTCGGTGTTGTCGAGCAACACTTCGGGAATTTTCGCGATGCCGAGTCTCATTCTCTGTTTCGAGTCGATGACGATGGCCTGTTCGCTGGTCGCTTTTTCCAATTTGTCGAGAACAGACGACACCTGCGAGCCGAGAAATACCGAAATAATTGCCGGAGGAGCCTCGTTAGCGCCCAGACGGTGTGCATTTTGAGCGGTCATTATCGAGGCTTTCAGCAGGGCGTTGTTTTTGTAAACCGCCATCAGGATATTGACTACAAACGTGATAAATTGCAGGTTTTCTTCGGGAGTTTTGCCCGGAGTGAGCAGTCCGACGCCGGTATCGGTGCCGAGCGACCAGTTGTTGTGCTTTCCCGAACCGTTGATTCCGGCAAACGGCTTTTCGTGCAGCAGCAGGCGGAATCCGTGGCGGCGGGCGACTTTCTTCATTATCGACATCATCAGCAAGTTCTGGTCAACCGAAAGGTTGGTCTCGCCGAAAATCGGAGCAAGTTCAAACTGATTTGGGGCAACCTCGTTATGACGGGTTTTCAGAGGTATCCCGTATTTATATCCTTCATACTCAATATCTTTCATATATGCCTGAACGCGCGTCGGAACCGAACCGAAATAATGGTCTTCCAACTGCTGGTCTTTTGCCGAATCGTGGCCGATGAGCGTACGTCCGGTAAGCATCAGGTCGGGACGGGTAGCGTAAAGCCCGTCGTCGATAAGGAAATATTCCTGTTCCCAACCGAGGTAGGAAAAAACTTTTTTTACCGACTTGTCGAAATAGTGGCAAACATCGACGGCCGCTTTATCGACAGCATTAAGAGCCTTTAACAGAGGCGTTTTGTAATCCAGCGCTTCGCCCGTGTAGGAAATGAAAACCGTGGGGATGCAAAGCGTGTCATCGACGATAAATGCGGGCGACGAGGGGTCCCAGGCCGTATAGCCGCGGGCTTCAAACGTGTTGCGGATGCCGCCGCTGGGGAAGGACGATGCGTCCGGTTCCTGCTGTGCGAGCAGTTTTCCTGAAAATTCCTCAATTACCGGACTGCCGGGAGCGCCCGAATATTCGATAAAAGAGTCGTGCTTTTCAGCCGTCCCTTCGGTAAGCGGCTGAAACCAGTGGGTATAATGCGTTGCGCCGTTTTCTATCGCCCACGCTTTCATACCTGCCGCCACATGATTGGCCAACTCGCGGTCGAGGGTTTCGCCCCGCTCTATTACCGCTGTTAAGGCATCCAGAGTCTCTTTCGAGAGGTACTTTGTCATTTGCGCCTTGTTAAAAACCGACTTTCCGTAATACGACGAAGTCAATGCTTCGGGCGCCGACACTGCCGCCGCTTTCTTTTTGTAAGCCTCTTCTACTGCTTTAAATCTTAATTTAGACATTTTCTTACTATTTTACGTTATTTCAATATTATTTTATTCCAAAATCTTTCACCTTAATATTATTTTGCAAATAAATCTTCTAATTTTGTTTGCAAATATAAAGGTTTTTTTTTATTCTACTACTATTTTTTATGATTTTTTTCATTTTATCGAAAAATTTGCAGAGAAAAAGGGAAAATTACGCACAAATGCAGGCTTTTGTTTTTGAAAAAAATAATTGTCAAGTATTGAATTAGAAAAATAATATTTTTGTCCGGCTTGTTTGTCACTACATAAGTGACAAAATTTGTTCGGCACAAAGGTAAAGGCGTTTTTTGACTTCTTTTGTGTCAATTTGCAAAAATATTATGTCATTTTGCAAAACTCATTTCTGAAATTTGGATTTATTTGCCTGTTGATTCTCTTTTTCTGATATTATAAACTGTTTCCGAAAAGTTGTTTTTAGAAAATTTATACTACTGTATTTCTGTCGGTTAGGTTATATTTTCCCTCTATTACGTTTTGTCACTTATGTAGTGACAAACAGAAAATAACATTATTTAACTGATAAAAAATGAAACGAACAATTTTTTTGGTAATCGCGCTCGCAGCATTGGGCGCGACAAACGGCGCAAAGGCGCAGGTAACGATAGGTTCTATGAAAACGCCGGAAGCATTTTCGATTTTGGAACTTATTTCTGACGGAAATCGTGGGTTGAGGCTGCCACAATTAAGCGACGCCGAAAAAGTTGCCGCTTTTGGGGCGGACAACGCTGTATTAATAACGGCAGGCCAGTCGGCAAAGGGTTTGCAGATTTTCAACACAACTACTCTTTGCGTGGAAACTTGGAACGGCATATCGTGGATTTCCAATTGTGATATGTGCGGCGATGCTCCTTGCCGGAAACTGTCTGCGCCTCTGGCAAGCAATCAAACTTTGTGTACAAGCGCAAAGATTTCGGATTTGGTTGCTGTGGGCGAAGAAGGCGCAACTTTAAATTGGTACAGCGCAGAAATGGGAGGCTCGCCCTTGGAGAGCACAAGGGCTTTGACAAACGGTGCAACTTATTATGTCTCGCAGGATAATGGCGTTGATTATGAAAGCGAGAGAACGCCCGTTAAAGTAACATTAAGCGGCTTGCCCGTCGCGCTTACCCTGACGCTTTCAGCAACAGACGAGCATTTGCGGTCGCAAAAAGCAAATGCCGGAGATACAAACTGTACTGATTTGACTACGACTATTACTGCCACTGTAAACGACCCAAATGCCACACTTGTTTGGAGTATTGCAAAAAAACACAATTTGGCGACAATGGCGGATATAAATGATGTGGCTTTTTTAAGCGGTACAACTGAGGCAGTAGCCGCCAATACAACCAAGTCGATACAACTTACGGCAAAAGACCTTGAATACTTTAATAAAAACACCGGCGCATATACTATTACGGTAACGGCAACCGCCTGTGGCTCTTGTTATACAAGCGCTAAAACGGTAACAAAAGATATTTCCGTAGGTTGCGGAGCGCGTGATATTACGGAAAATACTTGGCTTAAATTTATGTGTCATAATCTTGGGGCTGACCAAACGCTTGACCCGTTTGTATATTATAGTAAAGGAGATACTGTTGGCTATGATATTAAGGGCGACCTTTATCAATGGGGGCGTTTTACAGATGGACACGAAAAACGTAGCAACGAGGAACATATCGAGGTGTTTGCTACATCTGGGCGTCCTAGTGCTGCCCAATACAATGCTGCGGTAACTGCATATAAGGATATAGGTACTGAAATTCCTTACAAAAAATTTATTTATTATCTGAATAGTACATATTATGATTGGGTAAATAATACAGATATTACTGCTGATGAAAGCAAGTCGCGTTGGGGTGTTTGCAGCGGCGGTTCAGTAAGCAACACTATGCACGACCCGAAAGCAAATAATGACCCTTGTCCTGATGGTTGGAAAGTACCTTCGATGGCACAATGGGGCAGTACCGTGAAAGAAGGTAGTAGTGCTATGGATTGCAGTTCAAGTGCGACAACAGCCAACACATGGAGTCAGAAGGATTACGGTTATTATGTTGGAGCATCACTTTTCTTGCCATTTGCTGGCTATCGAACTGATTCACATGATTCTTCTTGTGACGAAGATAGACATCTTGGTTGCTATTGGAGCAGTACGTGGAAAGGTACTGCTAATGCGTATAGTCTATATTTCTATTACATATTTGGTAACATTGCTGTGGGTATGGCTCACGACCGGGCGAAAGGGAATAGCGTCCGTTGCGTTTCAGAATAAAACTTCATATCTTTAATTTATGCTTTTTAAACAAATATGGGGCTTATAGAACTGAAAGAAACCGCCCCCCATCGGTGGGAAGCCTGCTACGAAGGCCGGTACGGCCGCTATGCCATTTACGTAAACGGCGACGGCAAAACTTTCACAGGGCAGCACTGCACCTGTCCGGATACCGACGAAGAATGTAAACATATAGAAATCGTGAAAGCGATTATCGCGTTCAAAAACGAGGCGGAACAGAAAAAGAGTTTGTATTCAAGGTTGTTATTATATATCCAAAAATTTGTTTTCAATAATTTTACAAAAGAGAATTAATTTACATACCAATGTGTTAATTAGTTATCTGACCAATGCTCATCAAAAGTTTAGCCAGAACCTTTGTTTTTTTAGAAATTAGGGCAAAAATTCGCTATATCAATAAACTTATCATTTTATGCAAAAAAGCAGATTTTATTTTTCCCAAAAATACTTCTCGAAAACTTTTTCTAATTGCTTGATTATATTTTCTTTATTTGTCGGCTCTTTGCCTTGCAGAACCGATTTATTGTAAAATGCAACGCTTTTGTTTTGATTGTCGATAATCATTGCGTACAGCGTGGATATTGATTTGACCGGCGCTTGATAGACAGCGGCCGTTCCCATTGTCAAAATCCCGGTCAGGATTCCTATGCCGATTCCCTTTGCTACCTGACTGTTATAGTTTCCTTTTGCTCTTGTAAAGCCGCTTTGGACAATGATTAGCCCAAATCTTTTGCCGTTTGCCGTCAGCAAAGAATCAATCACGGGCGTAACCGGAAGATTTTTTATGTTCCTGTTGCGGTCGGCCGATAATATCAGGAAATGCAATTCGTTCTCCAACATTTCCCTGTCAATGGAATCGATTACTACGGCTTCCCCCGAAGCCAAATGAAGCCGTTCCCTGAATATTTCCACTGATTCGTTCAATGCGCTTTTTGAGATGCTCGAAACAGAATCGCTGTATTCGCCCTGATTTCCTTTCTTAATGAGCGAAATATAGGCAAACGGTTCTATTTTTAACATATCGGTTATTTCAACGGGTTTAACGTCGGAAGTCAAAAATTTCGACGTGGAGCAGGAGGTAAACAATACTGCCGCCAGCAAAAGTAAATTTACTTTTTTCATAATACATTATTTTCCGGGGTTATTTCGACGCCAAAAATACTACTTATTTTTTATTTGGACAAATCATTTTGCGTAATTATTTAAAAAACTTTGTATTATTATCCTTGAACTAAATATCGTTTTATAAAGGCGCAAAATGCTAAAAATCAACCGTTGGCGCATGCTTAGCGTTTTTGGGATTTTTGCCCGCCGTAATCCTCGGAAATATCCCTTTCAACTACGCCGATGAGCAAAGTAATGTACTTTACTTTGTGTATCAAGCAGTTATGAAGCAATTATTCGACGCTTATCTCGGTTCGCTGGCTTTCTCAATATTGTTTGTGCTGTCAGTCCGGACTGTCGGCATATACTTTATAAGAGGCGATTTATATTAAGATATAAAATCTATTAATTATCAGGCGTTTAAGATAATAAAATAATAATTTCCATTAGAAAATTTTGATATTGGAAAATAAAATATTATCTTTGCAAAATTAATTTTTAACTGTTTTTTTAATATGAAAAAGTATCTATTATTCCTCGCAATGACTGTGCTTTTTGCCTCCTGCGGAAAATCGCAAAATACGGCAAAAGACAGCACATTTTTTATAATAATCATTGCGGCTATTGCTATTTATCTTATTTACAGACAAATAACAAATTCGCAAAGAGCAAAAAAAATCAGAAATATGATAAATTCGGAAGGCAAAACAATAGTTGTGGATGTGCGCACGCCGGATGAATTTCGAGGCAGGCATCTCGAAAATTCAATCAATATTCCGCTTGACAAAATTTCGTTATCGGCGGAAAAACTGCGTCAGTACGATAACGTTATCGTGGTATGTGTCAGCGGAATGCGCTCGGCGCAGGCAGCAGCAATTCTCAAAAACAAAGGGCTTGCAAACGTTGTAAACGGCGGTGGCTGGACAGACTTAATCGGAAAAATTTGAACTTTTGAACATTTAAACTTTTAATCATAAAATAAAAATGAAAACTGTAATCATTGGCGGAGTTGCAGGCGGTGCAACGGCAGCGGAGCGTTTGAGGCGGCTCGACGAAAAGGCGGAAATAGTGATGCTGGAACGCGGCGGGTTTATCTCGTATGCAAATTGCGGTTTGCCGTATTATATTGGCGGTGAAATCACCGATAAAGAAGAACTTACGCTGCAAACGCCCGAAAGTTTCAAGGCGCGTTTCAACATCGACGTGCGGATAAATAACGAAGCGTTGTCGGTCAATTCAAAAGATAAAACTTTGACTGTCAAAAATTTACAGACAGGCAAAACCTATACGGAAAAATTCGACAAACTGATTCTTTCGCCCGGCGCGTCGCCAGCCCGTCCGCCCATCGACGGAATGAACAGCAAACGTGTTTTCACGCTTCGCAATATCCCTGATACTTACGCGATTAAGAATTTTATCGATGCTGAAAAACCAAAATCGGCAGTTGTGGTCGGCGGCGGATTTATCGGCTTGGAAATGGCTGAAAATCTGCATAATGCGGGTTTGCAGGTGTCCATTGTCGAGTTTGCAAATCAGGTGCTTGCGCCGATTGATTTTGATATGGCTTGCGCTGTTCATCAGCATATCCGCTCGAAGGGCGTGGAACTTCTGCTCGGAAACGGCGTGAAAACGATTGTTGAAAACACCGATAAATCATTGATTGTCAATTTAATAAATGGCTCAATTTCTGCCGATATGGTAATTATGGCAGTCGGCGTGAAGCCCGACATCGCCTTTCTGAAAGACAGCGGAATTGCGCTGAACGAGCGCGGATACATCATTACCAACGAAAAAATGCAGACGAATATCGCTGATATTTACGCAGTTGGCGATGCGGTGGAAGTTGCCGATTTCATCACGCATCAAAAAACGATGGTTCCGCTCGCCGGTCCCGCCAACAAACAGGGACGCATTGCGGCGGACGTAATTTGCAGTATTTCAAGTGCTTACACAGGAACGCAAGGTTCGTCCATTCTGAAAGTATTCGATTTGACGGTGGCATCCACCGGCGTTAACGAAAAGACAGCCAATCGGTTGGGGCTGAAATACGAAAAATCGTTTACCGTTTCGTCGAGCCACGCAGGTTACTACCCCGGCGCCTTGCCGATGACAATAAAAACGGTTTTCGACCCCGATAACGACAAAATTATCGGAATGCAAATAGTTGGATTTGAGGGAGTTGACAAACGTTGCGATGTCGTTGCGGCTGCAATTCGTTTCGGCGCTTCGGCACGCGATTTAACGCAACTTGAACTTTGTTACGCTCCGCCCTATTCTTCGGCGAAAGACCCTGTGAATATGGCAGGTTACGTGATTGAAAATATTATCGCTTCCAAAGTAAAAATTTTCCATTGGCACGATGTTGAATCGCTTGATAAAGACAAAGTTACGCTGCTTGACGTCCGCACCAAAGAGGAATTTTCGCTCGGCGCAATGCCAAATTTCAAAAACATTCCGCTCGACGAAATACGCGAGCGAATGTCGGAAATAGACCGGACAAAACCCGTTTATCTGACCTGTCAGGTGGGGCTTCGCGGCTATGTTGCGGCGCGTATTTTGTCGCAAAACGGCTTCGACGCCTGCAATTTGAGCGACGGTTACGCGGTTTGGAAAAGCGTGATGGATGGCAGTTCGGAAATCAGGAAAACAACAAAGTATGGAAAATAGTAATTCCTTGCAGAACAACAAGTTGAAATTCTGTAAGATACGCGATGTTTACCGCTCAATATTGGAATTTGAGGCAAAATTTCAACAACAATCCGGCTTGAACTTGAACGAAGGTATGCTGCTCTGCACGCTCTCGGAAAAGGAACGCTGCACTTCGGGCGAAATTGCCGAAGCGATGGGCTTGACCTGTTCCAACTGCTCGAAAGTGATTGCAAATTTAGAGGTTAAAGGGCTGATTAAGCGCACTTTGGGCAGCGACGACAAGCGCAAAATGTATTTTTCGCTGACCACCGAAGGCAAAAAAACGCTCAACAATCTTAATTTGTGCAACACAGATTTGCCGGAAAATTTGCTGAAAATTTTGCAGTTTTCCTAACTTTATAACTCGTTAAGTAGCCCGACTTTACCTTCATCGACCAACTTCAAAACAAGTTCGCCGAAAAGGGTATTTGCCCACGCAAACCACGAGCGGGTAAAGCGTTCGGGATTGTTCCTGAAAAAACTTTCGTGCATAAAGCCCGTGCCTGCGTCCGTATAGCGCAAAGTGCGGATGCAATACTTTATTTCTTCGTCGCTATTGCTGGTCATTGCCCTCATTATCAGGCTCATAGGCCAAATCATTCCGATTCCGGCGTGAGGCCCGCCAATGCCTTCTGCGGCAGTTCCTTTGAAGAAATACGGATTGTCGTCGCTCCAAACAAACCGGCGGGTATTGAGGTAAACCGGCTCATTTTTGTCCACGCAGCCGAGATACGGCAACGAGAGCAAACTCGGAACATTGGAATCGTCCATAAACAGCCGGTTTCCGTATCCGTCGGCCTCGAAAGCATAGATTTTCCCGTAATCGAGATGTTCGGCAACGGCATATTTTTCTATCGCCTGCCGTACTTCGTCGGCAAAATCGCTGCAAGTGCGGGCAAATGCCGTGTCGCCGGTAACTTTTTCCGATATTTCGGCGAGTTGTTTCAGGGAAACGACGGCAAAAAGATTCGAGGGAATCAGATAGCCGTAAATCGTGGCGTCGTCCGAGGGGCGGAAGGCTGAAAATATCATCCCGACCGGCTTTGCGGGATTTCCGTAACCTCCGTTCGACATTGTATCGGTTTGAGTTTCAGTCCTTCGCTGAAAACGGTAAGGGCCGGAATTTTCCTTCCGCTGCTGTTCGCGGAAAGTCTTGACTATCAGTGCGGCAGCCTTTTTCCAGTCGTCCGAAAAAACGGATGTATCGCCCGAAATTTTCCAGTAATGATAGGCTAACCTCACAGTGTAGCAAAGGGAATCGATTTCCCATTTCCGCTCGTGAAGTTCGGGTTTCATCGCAGTCCGGTCGGAAGCCCACTCGCTGCCGGTAGGCCCGTCGTTGAAAGCGTTTGCGTAGGGGTCGAGCAGCACGCAACGGGTTTGGCGGTTTACAACTCCGGCAATCAGCAGGCGCAAAGGCTCGTCATTTTTCATCAAATTGAGGTAAGGCCAGACCTGTGCGGCAGAATCGCGCAGCCACATTGCGTGAATGTCGCCCGTATAAACGAAAGTGTCGGGGCGGCCGTCCAAAATCCGGTAATGAACGGTAGTGTCGAGCGTGTTTGGAAAACAGTTCTCAAACATCCATGCCAACTTCTTGTCTTTCAGTTGCTTTTTAACTTTGACAATCGTTTCGTCCACTGCTTTTGAAACGAAATTACGCTGCCCTATTTCGGGGCGCAGGGATTTGTAATCTTCGCCCTGATTTTCGCCCGATATTTTCGGGAAACCCGGCATAGGAACGGTTAGCGCAGCCAGAGCCATTCCTCCTTTTTTAATGAAATTTCTACGGCTTAACATATTGTGTTTCTTTTATTTATGGTGATTATTCTTCTTTTCCCTTATTTGTCATTATTTCTAAAATCATCCGGTCGGTTTCCAACATTCCGCTCGACGCGATGTGGGTAAGATTGCGGATTGAACGGTCAACATCGTCGTCGATAATGCCTTCGACAGACTGAACGCATTTGTTTTCCATCGCCATCATTGCCGAAAAAACGGCGGTCGTTACGCTGCCTGAAACTTTCAGCGAACATCCCGGTTTAGCGCCGTCACAGATGATTCCGGCTAAATTTGCAATCATATTTTTAACGGCAAAACAGATTTGCTCGTAAGTTCCGCCCATAAGATACGTAATTCCGCACGCAGAGCCGGTTGAGGCCACTATGCAGCCGCAGAGAGCCGACAGCCTTCCCATACTTTGCTTGATGTAAATCACGGTCAGATGGCTCAATGCGAGGGCGCGAATCAGCGATTCTTCGGATTGCATAGTTTCTTCGGCATATATTGCAACCGGCATCGTTGCTGTGATTCCCTGATTTCCGCTGCCCGAATTGGTCATTACCGGAATCATCGCTCCGGCCATTCTTGCGTCGCAGGCCGAAGAGGTCGCAGCCAGAATTTTCGACAGCATACTGTCGCCCATTATTGCTTTTTCGTAAATTCCGCGCATTGTGCGCCCCAGCGAGTGTCCGTAATTTTCTGCCAGCGCTTTTTCGGAGGCTTCGCGGTTCATTTTTGCCGATTCGAGGACGAAGCGGATTTCATCCAAAGGCGTTTCCATAGCGAAATCATACACTTTCCGGAGCTTGAGTTCGGGCGTTTCTTCGTCGTTTTCTGCCGATTTTACGGCCGTTTGGCTGAATAAAATTTCGCCATTCCGCTCAATTTCGGTTATCCGCGTATGTTCGGAGCAGACCGTCGCCTTGGCCGAATTTTCGCCTTTCGTGCAGACGGCTTCGATATAAAGTTTGTCGGGAGCGTTTTTGTCGAGCGAAATTTTTATTTTCCGGTCGGCAATCATTTTTTTTCCCGCTTCGAGCGAATCGGGAGTAATATCTTTCAGGACTTCCAGCCCGTATTCCGATTTTCCAATCAACGCGCCGAGCGCAATGGCTATCGGAAGCCCAATCATTCCGGTTCCGGGGATTCCCACTCCCATCGCGTTTTTCAGAACATTGGCCGACATATTGACGGTAATTTTATCCGGGATTTGTCCGAGCGTTTCTTTGGCTTTGGCCACTGCAAACGCAACCGCAACGGGTTCGGTGCAGCCTATAGCGGGAACTACTTCCCTGTGTATCAGTCTGATAATGGCCTCTCGCTCTTTTTTATCAATCATTTATATTTTAATTTTTCATTCTCAATTCTCAATTCTCAATTCAAAATTACCTCGGCGCTTTGCTGTAAAGATAAGCCGCAATGCCGGAATACAGGATATTCGGAATCCAGACGGCGACAAAAGCGCTCATATAGCCGTTTATCGCAAAGGTCGATGAAATCTGGATAAACAATATGTAGGAAAAACTCAAAAGCAGCCCCAATCCCAGATTCATCCCCATTCCGCCCTTAATTTTACGGATGCTCAACGAGGCTCCGATAACTGTCAGGATGAAAGCGGCAAAAGTCATCGCAAACCGCTTATGGTACTCAATTTCAAACGATTGGATATTGCCGATTCCCCGTTTTTTTTGGCGGTCGATGTAGGTTTTCAGGGCGACAGTGTTCAGCAATTCTGCATCGTAAGGCGAAATCATAAAGTCGGAAGGAACAATGGTCAAAGTCGTGTCGAGTTTGTCGCCGACGGTAATCATCTGTTTCATTCCAACAAAGTCGCGAATCATATAATTGTTTATCGTCCAATGATATGCAGAATCGTAGGTAATGCTTCCGGCGGTCAGGCGGGAAACGAGTTCCTTGTCTTTGAAGCGTTCGAGCGAAACGCCGCGGCCAATTTTGCTTTCGAGCGAATAATAGTCGAAATGCGCTATCAGTCCGGGTTCCACTTCAATCTGTATATTGTCGTTGTAATTTATTTGCTTGTTCCGGAAATTTTTATTCTGGAAATCTAACCTTATTTTATTTCCGTGAGGGATGACAAAACTGTTCAAAACAAAGGTCAGCAGCGTAATTGCGGCAGCCGAAATCATATAGGGTTTCATCAGGCGTTTAAGGCTCATTCCGCTGGACTGCATCGCTATAATTTCGGAATTGTCGGCGAGTTTTGAGGTGAAAAATATTACTGCAATAAAGACGAACAGCGGGCTGAACGTGTTCATATAGTAAATTACGAAATTGAAATAGTAGTCGAAAACAATGGATTTGAGCGGGGTTGAGTGAAGTATGAACTTATCGAGGTTGGTATTTACGTCAATCATCACTGCAATAGCGATTATCAGCAGGATTGCGAAAATATACGTGCCAAGAAATTTCTTGATGATATACCAATCGATTATCGTAAGCCGCAGTTTCATAGCCTGTTTTGTAATTTTGGCAACATTGACGTTTTCCATGCCGTGAAATCGCCTGCAATAATCCGGCGGCGGGCTTCTTTTACCAACCACAGATAGAAAGCGAGGTTGTGAATCGAGGCGATTTGCAATCCCAGAATTTCGCCGGTTTTGAAGAGATGGTGCAAAAACGCCTTTGTATGCGCCGGAGTGTAATATGCGCCCTCGTCGATTGGCGAGAAATCGTTTTCCCATTTCCGGTTTTTGATATTTATAATGCCTTCTGCTGTAAACAGTTGGCCGTTGCGTCCATTGCGGGTCGGCATAATGCAGTCGAACATATCCACGCCCCGCTCAATGCCTTCCAGCAGGTTGGCCGGAGTGCCGACGCCCATCAGGTAGCGGGGGCGGTCTTTTGGCAGGATTCCGTTGACGAGTTCAATCATTTCGTACATTTTTTCAACCGGCTCGCCTACAGCAAGTCCGCCGATAGCGTTTCCGTCTGCGCCTTTTGCCGCTATGTTTTCGGCGGCGCGGGTACGCAAATCGCGATAGACGCAGCCCTGAACAATAGGAAAAAGGCTTTGTTCGCAGCCATATTTCGGCTCGGTTTCGCGGAAGCGCGTCAGGCAGCGGTCGAGCCAGCGTTCGGTCAGTTCAAGCGAGCGACGGGCATAGTTGTAATCCGCGTCGCCGGGGGTACATTCGTCGAAAGCCATCATTATGTCGGCGCCTATACTTCGCTGAATATCAACGACTTTTTCAGGCGTAAACAAATGTTTCGAGCCGTCGATATGCGAACGGAACTCGGCTCCTTCTTCGTGCAGTTTGCGGTTTTCGGTCAGCGAAAAAACTTGAAATCCCCCGCTGTCGGTGAGGATTGGACGGTTCCATCCGTTGAAGCGGTGCAGGCCTCCGGCCTGTTCTAAAATTTCGGTTCCGGGACGAAGGTAGAGGTGGTAGGTATTTCCGAGGATTATCTGTGCGCCAATCTTGTCTTCCAACTCGTTGAAATGCACGGCCTTAACGGTTCCCTGCGTTCCGACGGGCATAAAAATCGGAGTTTCAATTTCGCCGTGAGCAGTCGTAATCAGGCCTGCCCGCGCATTTGAAAGTTTATCGGTATGTAGTAAATTGAATTTCATTTGAGGGGCAAAGATAATATATTTTTGTTTAACGGCAAAACAGGCTTATTTTCCGCCCTCCGCAAAAGTGATAACATAATCATCTTTTACACAATACCTTATGGAAAATATTTCCCCGCGTTCCGTTCTGGTTTCCTTGGCCTCGAAACTGCCTTGTCCGGAAGCGTCGGGCTGAAACGGGAAAATATGTATTTGCGTCTGAAAATCAACGTTTTCCATATCCATAAGTTTGAAAACCGTTTCCTTGGCCGACCAGTGCAGCAAAAGATGAACAAGTTCGTCGGTTTTGGAAATTGCGGCAAGTTCTTCCACGCTCATAAAGCGGCGCTTCACGTTGTGAATCCGCTCTGAAATCCGCTCTATATCAATGGCTACCGGACGTTCTGGATTCAGGATGACGGCCGCGTAACCCAAACCCGCCGCCTCATTCGCCTGCCTGCGCCGGTTTCCGGTATGGCTGATGCTGATATTGAAGGAATTGTCCGCCAAATGCGGCTTTCCGTTGGGCATATACAGGATTTCCCGTTCCCGTCCGCTGATTTCTTTCAGTAAAAGCCTGACAGTCAGCCATTCGCAGCGGCGTTTTTCCGTCATTTCCTCAATTTGCGGAAGATACAAATCTTTCATTTCCAATTCGGAAAGCAGAACGGATGAATTGCCCGCTATTCTGCAAACGCCTATAATTGAGTTATTTATCCTGATTTTCCTGACCGATTCCATAAACTATTGATTTGTCTTCGAGTTTGTAGCCGATGGTTCCGAGGGCTAACAGGTCGCTCAAAATATTTTTTGCCGTATTTGAGTTGATTCTCGCTATTTTGCGGAACTGGTTTACCGTTACGAAATCATTTATTTCCAAATATTTAAGCAATTTTTCCACCGGTTTGCTCACTGTGAGGTGCGTTCCGTTGACGGCGGCCATTTTTGCCCATGCCATATCCAAAACGTCGGGCGCAAGGATATTTTCGTCGTCGATGCGGATATAGGTGCGGTAAACATCGTATTTATCGGGCGACTGATGCGGTTTTTGCGGACTTGGAGCAACTTTCGCTTCGAGTACGGTTTTTCCCTCGATATTCCACGTTCTGGCTTTGAACGGCACTTTCGGGCGGCAGTACATTTCCGACGCGGCTTCGAGCATATAATACTCTTCCTCGCTGCGGATGCCGGTTATGTGGCCGTTATCCTTCACGCCAATAAGCAGCGCTCCGCCATCGGAATTGGCAAAAGCCGAAAGCGTGCGGGCGATTTTTTTGCTGTCGCTAACCTCGAATTTGAAGTCCAAACGCTGGTGTTCGCCCTGCGCAATCAGTTCTGTTATGTATTCTTTTTTAGTCATCAATTTGCCGTAAAGTTTGCAAAAGTAAAAAAAAATCGCTAAATTTGCAAAATAACGAAATTTTGAATACTATGACTTTATCCGTTGAGTTCGTAATGCTCTTTTTATCAGTGCTTTTTCTTGTCAGCCTGTTTGTTACAAAGGGATGTTCCTCACGCTGGGGCTGTTGGTCAATCCGAAAGATTTGTTGCCGGTGGCTGTAATCGGCTTGATTATAGGCGCTTTTATGATTTTGGGAGCGCGTCCGCTGTCGGTTTTTATCACGCTTTTGCCATTTCCGAAGATGAAATCGCGCGAAAAACTTTTTGTTTCGTGGGTGGGATTACGGGGCGCAGTGCCGATAGTTTTCGCCATTTTGCCGCTCGTTGCCGGACTGGAACACGCTCATTTGATGTTCAATATCGTGTTTTTCATAACGCTGCTTTCGCTGTTGGTGCAGGGTGCGGGGCTGACTACCGTCGGGCGTTGGCTCGGAATTGCAAAAAACAGCGAAGAACGCAGCGAGTTTCAGGATTTCGACGTGGAATTTTCGGAAGACGTGAAATCGACTATGACGGAAATCGCTCTGAATGAGGAAATTCTGAAACACGGCAGTCGGCTGATGAATCTTCCTTTGCCCGAACACACCCTTGCCGTAATGATTAAGCGCAACGGCAATTATATGATTCCGAAAGGCAATACCGAACTTTTGCCGGGCGACAAACTCCTGATTATCACAAAAAATGAGGACGCCCTGCTCGAAACTTACAAAAAACTGAATATCAGCGACTACCGCTTGAAGCGGACTTGAATATTGCTCCCGATTCGACGGTAAAAATTATTTTTTTTATTAAATTTTAATATTTTTCGTACCTTTGTACCCGTTTTTAAATAAAATGTACAACACCTATTTTTATATAATAATTGTAATTTATGTTGCCGCTTTCGTTTGGGGGCAGATTCTTGCATACCTGAACAGGAAACGGATGAGTCCGCTGATTCCCAAAGAGTTGGAAGGGATTTACAATGCCGAAGAGTATGCCCGCCAGCAGGAATATCAGCGGACAAACAGCCGCTTCGGACTGATTTCGGGCGGTTTTTCGTTTATCGTTACGCTTGCGGCGCTGGTTTTCGGACTTTTTGGATGGCTCGACGAGTTTTTGCGTTCATACACCGAAAATTTTCTGCTTTTGCCATTGCTGTTTTTTGGTATAATATTCATTATCAGTGAGATAATAGATTTGCCTTTTGAGTGGTACGCCATTTTTAATATCGAGGAACGCTTCGGATTCAACAAATCGACGCCCCGGATTTTCTGGACTGATTTTTTCAAGGGCATAATGCTGTCAGTCCTTATCGGAGGCCTCATTATCACTGCTATTTTGTATATTTACCACTACACGGAGCAGTGGTTCTGGCTGCTTGCGTGGGTAGTCGTTACCGCATTTTCGCTCGTGATGACCTTTTTTTATTCGGAGTGGATTGTGCCGCTGTTCAACAAGCAGAAACCGCTGGAAGAAGGCGAGTTGCGCACTGCGATTGAGGCATTTGCCGCAAAAGCCGGTTTTCAACTGAAAAATATTTACGTAATCGACGGCTCGAAACGCTCCACAAAAGCGAATGCCTATTTTACCGGCTTCGGACGGAAAAAGCGGATAGTCCTCTACGATACCTTGATGGATGAACTTGATACACACGAAATTGTGGCCGTACTCGCTCACGAAACCGGACATTACAAGCGCCGGCACGTTATCTTGTCGATGATTATTTCCATTCTCGCAACCGGGATAACTTTTTTTATCCTGTCGCTTTTCCTTGGCAATCAGCAACTTGCCGAGGCTCTTGGCGGACGGACAGCCTCGTTTCATCTTGGAATTATCGGATTTTCAATGCTTTTCGCGCCCGTTTCCGAGATTACCGGCTTGGGAATGAACATATTGTCGCGGCGCAACGAATATCAGGCCGACGCTTTTGCAGCCGCATACGAACTTGGCAAACCGCTGATTTCGGCTCTGAAAAAAATATCGGTCAAGGCGTTGAGCAACCTCAATCCGCACCCTTTGGTCGTCTTCTGGCTGTATTCGCATCCTACGCTCTTGCAAAGGATTAGGGCGATTGAGAAGGAGTAAAAAATTTTTCAGATTTTTTTTCATTTTCTTTTGTATTTCAAAAAAAAACCGTAACTTTGCAGGCCGATTATTATTCAAAATTGTGTAAGTGTTTGATTTATAGTTCTTTTATTCCAATATGCAAATAGTCGAAAGAGCGTAAGTCGGGCAAAAATTATTAATTAATAAAAATTTATAAACACAGTGAATACTTTAAGTTATAAAACCGTATCGCTCAACAAAAACACTGTTGAGAAAGAATGGGTTGTAGTGGACGCCGACGGGCAACATCTTGGCCGCCTCGCATCCAAAGTCGCCAAACTGTTGAGAGGAAAATACAAACCGGGATTTACCCCTCACGTCGATTGCGGCGATAATGTAATCGTCATCAACGCCGACAAGGTGGTTTTGACAGGCAACAAATGGACAGACCGCACCTACCTTTCATACACCGGCTACCCCGGCGGACAGAGGGAAAAGTCGCCTGCCGATTTGATGAAAAAAGGCAGCGACCGCCTGCTCCGGAAAGTTGTTAAGGGTATGTTGCCCAAAAACAAACTTGCAGACAAACTGCTCAACAACCTGCACGTTTACGACGGCGCCGAACACAAAAACGAAGCGCAGAAACCTAAAACGATTGATATAAATTTACTTAAATAAAGATAATGGAAGTAATTAACGCATTAGGAAGACGTAAAGCAGCCGTAGCGCGCGTTTACGTTAAAGAAGGAACCGGCAAAATCGTGATTAACAGCAAGGAATTTGAAGCATATTTTCCTTCGTCAATCCTCCAATATGTTGTAAAACAGCCGCTTAACAAACTTGGCGTAGCCGAACAGTACGACGTCAAAATCAACTTGCAAGGCGGAGGTTTCAAAGGACAATCGGAGGCAGCCCGTCTGGGAATCGCCCGCGCCCTGGTAAAAATCAATCCGGAATGTAAATCGGCGCTCCGCTCGGAAGGCTTTATGACCCGCGACCCGCGCGAAGTTGAACGCAAAAAACCCGGACGTCCGAAAGCAAGAAAGAGATTCCAATTCTCGAAACGCTAATATTGGAATGGAAAATGAAAAATTGAAAATGAGAAAAAAGTTGTATTCATTCTCAATCCTCAATTCTACATTCTACATTAATATTTGTTTAGTATCTAAACCGGTGGGACTTGCCGCAAGGCAACTACCCGGCAGTTGATTTAACAAAAAGAAGGTAAACAATTTTAACAAAAACAAAAAATGTCAAGAGTAACATTTGAACAATTACTGGAAGCAGGTTCGCATTTCGGCCACTTGAAAAGAAAGTGGAACCCCGCGATGGCTCCCTACATCTTTATGGAACGCAATGGTATCCATATCATTGACCTCCACAAAACGGTTGCAAAAGTCGATGAAGCAGCAGCCGCAATGAAACAAATCGCAAAATCGGGGCGCAAAATCCTCTTTGTAGCCACGAAAAAACAGGCCAAACAAATCGTGTCCGATTTGGCAGTTTCAGTCGGAATGCCATACGTTACCGAACGCTGGCCGGGCGGAATGTTGACAAACTTCCCCACAATCCGCAAAGCAGTAAAGAAAATGACCACTATCGACAAGATGTCGAAAGACGGAACTTTCGACCAACTCTCGAAGCGCGAAAAACTGCAAATCACCCGCCAAAGGGCAAAACTCGAAAAGAACCTCGGCTCTATTGCCGATATGGCACGCCTCCCGTCAGCCCTGTTCGTAGTGGACGTGATGAAGGAACACATCGCTGTTGCAGAGGCTAACCGTTTGAGCATACCGGTTTTCGCTATGGTCGATACCAATTCCGACCCCAACGAAGTTGATTTTGTAATCCCGGCTAACGACGACGCTACAAAATCAATCGAAGTAATTATGAAAGCCCTTTGCGAAGCGATAAACGAAGGCCTTGAAGAACGCAAGGTCGAAAAAATCGACACGCCCGAAGACAAGGACGAAGCCGCTCCCGCCCGCCGCGAACGCAGAGCGAGAACTAATACCGGCAAAAAGTCGATTACCAAAGACGACGAAGCCGCTCTCAACGCCAATATAGCCAGCAAATTTGCAAAGGAAGAAGAAGATTAATATAAAAAACAAAATAAATATATGGCAGTAACAATGGCAGACATCCAGCACTTGCGCAAAATGACCGGCGCAGGCATGATGGATTGCAAAAATGCACTGAACGAAGCAGAAGGCGATTTCGACAAAGCAATAGAGATAATTCGCAAAAAAGGACAGGCAATAGCCGCAAAACGCAGCGACCGCGAAGCATCGGAAGGATGCGTACTCGCAGCCGCCAAAGACGGATTTGCAGCAATAGCAGCCGTAAAATGCGAAACCGACTTTGTGGCAAGAAATGCCGATTTTATCGCACTCACACAGTCAATCCTCGACAAGGCAATGGCTGAAAAGCCGGCTTCGCTCGACGCCTTAACAGCGCTGAAAATAAACGACCGCACAGTTGCAGAACTCGTAACCGAACGTTCCGGCGTAACAGGCGAAAAAATGGAAATTTCCGATTACGTATTCGTAAACGGCGGTACAGTAACTTCTTACATACACCCCGGCAACAAATTGGCAACTATAGCCGCTTTTGCGGAAAAAGACGCCGAATATGAAGCCGTACACGGCGTGGCAATGCACATCGCTGCAATGTCGCCCATAGCAATCGACGAATCAGGCATTCCGCAGGACGTAAAAGACCGCGAATTGGCTGTGGCCATCGAAAAGACAAAGGCCGAACTCGTTGAAAAAGAAGTAGAAGCAGCACTGCGGAAAGCAGGCATCAATCCGGCTCACGTCGATAGCGACGACCATATCGAATCGAATCAGGCAAAAGGATGGATAACCGCTGAACAGGCCGCAAAAGCCCGCGAAATACGTAAAACCGTCGCAGAAGAAAAAGCCGCTTCGCTGCCCGAACAGAAAGTTCAGGCTATCGCAGCAGGCCGTATGGCAAAATTCTACAAAGAATATACTCTGCTCGAACAGAAATACGAAGGCGGAGGCGACGATGCAGGCAAAATTACGGTAAAAGAGTTTCTTGCCAAGAAACACCTGACCGTAAGCGAGTTCAAACGTGTAAGTTTGAACGTAGAATAAGATTTTTTTCTTTTCACAACTTTTTATGTTGGGGCTTTTCCTTCGGGATTAGCCCTTTTTATGTATTAAAATGCCAAAATATTAATTTCTCAATAATTTCTATTTTCATTTTTTGAAATTGTCAGAAATTGTGTCGCCTTAATTTGAAGCCCTTTGAAATGTACTTTATTGAAATTTGGAATTGCGGTAATGCCAAATAATAATAAATTTAAAATGGAAAAATCTATCATTGCGCCAAAAAAAATGCAATTTCTCAATTTTAGTTTTAATTTAAATATTTATCTTTGTATCGTAAAAAAATCTGATAATTCACGAAAAAACAAATTTCAAATTCATACACAAAAAATTATGGATAAACGACTGAACGAATTGCTGACGAGGAAGATTTTGACGAAAATCCCCAACAACATCAAGCCGATAGATTATCTGATTGAGGTTTTGGGAATAGGCAAAGAATCTGTCTATCGCCGTATGAGGAGCGAGATTCCTTTTACATTTGAAGAGATTACCAAGATAGCCATAAATCTCGGATTATCAATCGATGAGATTATTGGCTGGAACAAGCGCGAAAGGGTGTTCTTCGACCTCAACACCAGTTCCTGCTCGCCTGCCGAGGACAGTTTTTCGTCGATTCTGGGCAATTATCAGAAATACTTAGACCTCGCCTGCGAAAGCCGTGATTTGGAAATTATGGTAACAGTCAATAAGATTATTTCACTTTTTGCCATAATTTCGGATTCTGACACGATTTTCAAATTTTACTACTATCGCTGGTTGCAACAGGGAAATCGCGACATTCAGGATATGCCGCTGTCGGAAATCGCAGTTCCGAAGCATATTTTAGAGGCGAAAAAGGAAATCAAGGCGAAAATCGAACGGCTCGACAACGTTTCGGTCATTTTGGACAAAGACGCAATTATCCATTCTGTCAGGGAAATCCAGTATTATTTCAACCGCAAGTTGATAACTAACGACGAAATCCAGATGTTGAAAACCGAATTGAAACTTTTTCTTGAATATTTTGAGCGCCTGATGCTCCGCGGCTACAATCTCAACGGCAAGGCTTACCATATTTACCTGTCGCTGCTTTCGGTCGCCTCAAACAGCATATACTGCCGCTATGGAAGCAATTTTATATCGCACTACTGGATATACGAAACCAATTCCGTCGCAATAATGAGCATGGAAATGTGCCAGATGCACAAACGCTGGATTGACTCCCTTAAAAAGAGTTCGGTGCTGATTACCCAGTCCAACGAAATTTTGCAGGCCGCTTTCCTCTCGAAACAAAAAGAATATATCGAAAGTATTACAAATGATTTATATTACTATGGATGAATTAAACAAAAGAATTGTTGAAAAAATTTTATCGAACATTCCATCTTATATCAAACCTATTTACTACTTGATGGAAGTATTAGGAATCAGTAAAGAATCCGTTTACCGCCGAATCCGCGGCGAAATAGCCTTTTCTATTGAAGAACTTGTGAAGTTGTCGAGTGAATTACAGTTGTCGTTTGACGAGATAATCGGAAAATCGAACGAAACCAGAATTATGTTCGACCTCTCGCCCGACCTGCTCGAAAACCCGTCGAGAAGTTTCGTGAAAGCGATTCTTGAACGGGAAATCTGCTGCTGCGACTGGGACCACGTCGATTCGCTGATTGCTTCGAGCCGGATTCCCTTCATTTTCATGTCGCAGTTCGACTCCTTGGTAAAGTTTATTTACTACCGCTGGATGCACCTCAACAGCGAACACTCGCTCAATTATTACTTTTCCGACATCACTCTGCCGCAGGAAGTGGAAGATATGCGTGCCAAATTCGCAAAATGTCCCGAAAAGCATATCAAAATCAGTTATATCCTCGACTCCAATGTTTTCCTGTCTTTCCTCAACGAGGTAATTTATTATTACCGCCGCAAACTGATTAAGCCGGAAGAACTTGCACAGATAAAGGAAGACCTCCTGAAAATGATAGAGGTGGTGGAAAAAGTGGTTCAAACAGGCAAATTTACCGATACGGCCAAAATCTACATTTACCTGTCGTCAATCAAAATCGAAACTAACAGCAATTATATTCACTACGGCCGCCACGCGACTTCGTATTTCTACATCTACGCGATGGAGCCTATCGTAATCAAAAACCCGAATATTTGCGCTCTTCACAAGAAGCAACTCGAAAGCACCAAAAAATATGCTACGCTCATAACGCTGTCGAACGAGATTCTTCAAGCCCGATATTTTAACGCCCAGCGCGAATATGTCGAGAATATGGAAAATATGGCGGTAAATCTCTCTATCTGACGGGCGGTTAATAGTAAAAGAGTTCGTTTTTGATGGAATCGATGTAGGTTTTCTGCTTGTCGAGGAAGTTTTCTTGAAGCAGTTCGTTTGATTGAGTAATCAGTATCGAATACTTTTTAAACGAATCGAGCCAGCGCTTCTGCATACTGCAAATTTCCTGATTGACCACCACTATCGGCTTGGTCGGATACAGCCAGTAGAGCGAGGCAATGCTGTTTTCGTCGTAGCAGGCGCAGTTGGTGTTCGTTTCCACATGCAGCAGCGAAAGATATATATTGCGTGTAATGCCGAGTTTGTTTACTCCGCTCTGCATCATATCTTTCAGATTTCCAAGGAAGTCTATAAATTCGCCTTTGATGGCCTCCATGTCTTCGTTGGAAATCAGTTTGCGGCTGTAACTGTACTGAACTTTCCTGACGGCGTTGAGAAAAATTTCGCGGTCGAAAATGAAACTTACATTTCTAATGTGGCTTCTCGCTTCGAGGAATTTCTGGCGTAATTCTTCGATTTCGGCAGGAATGACGGTTTCCTGAAACGTGGTATTGACCGATGTGCTGTAAGTCTGATGTATCCAGTTGTAGTAATACACCTTGAACAGATAGTCGTATCCGACAATCAAAAAGAGGCTCAATCGGTTAACGGCGGCCATAACCTCGATGTTTTCGGTAGAACTCAAAATTTCGATGTAGCGGTAATATTCCCTCATCATTTCGAGGAAACTTTCTTCGTGGTCGGAATCGCGATTTCCGCGCAGGCTGATAATTATCCGGTTGTCAGAGCCTTTGCCGATGATTTCGTCCACCGAAAAGCCGAGCCGGAGCGAGAGGGCGCTTACTTCGTCGAAAGTGAAAGGGATTTCGCCCCTGATTCTTCGGTAAACCGATTCGCGGCCTATGTCCAAAGTATCAATCAAAAAATCGACGACCTTGTGATTTTTCGAGATGTTTTCCTGAATTTTTTGCATCAGCAAATCAATCTGTGCTTTTGTCATAAAATTTTAATTGTTTTTAGTGAATTACAAGCAGCAAATATACTCAAAATTTGCAATAAAACAAAACATTCTGTTATTTTTCTACTTTTTTATTGATATGAGCAATTATTTTTCTATTTTTAAGTTGATTTAACAACGCGTTTTTCCAAAAATTATTCATACCTTTGCATTTTATAAAATTTCTGAAATGCGGATAAAACAAAATTATTCTCTTAAAAAACATAACACTTTCGGCCTCGACGTCCGTACAAAATACTTTTTGGAGTACGAAAACGAAGCCGACCTCTACACGCTGATGCGCGACGAATACTTCTTTTCGGAGCAGTTTATGCACATCGGGCAAGGCAGCAACCTGCTGTTTCTGGGCGATTACAACGGCATTATAGTTCATTCTGCCATAGTCGGAGCGGAAATTTTGAGCGAGGACGAGGATTCCGTCCTTTTGAGCGTCGGCTCCGGCCACGACTGGGATTCTTTGGTTTCCCTCTGCGTCGAAAACGGCTGGGGAGGCCTCGAAAACCTGTCGCTGATTCCCGGCGAAGCGGGCGCGGCGGCTGTTCAAAATATCGGCGCTTACGGAGCCGAAGCCGCCGATTGCATAGAAGAAGTCCACACTTTCTATCTTGTTGAGGGCGAAAAGCGGATTTTCAAGAAAAGCGAGTGCGGTTACGGCTACCGGACAAGTTTTTTCAAACAGGAAGACAATCGCGGAAAATATTTTGTCAGCCGCGTAGTTTTCCGCCTCTCAAAAAAGCCGGAATTTAATATTGACTACGGCGATGTGAGAAAACGCCTTGAAAACAAAGAAATTACGCTGAAAAACGTCCGCAATGCCGTAATTGAAATCCGCCGTGAAAAACTTCCCAACGTTTCGGAAATCGGCAGCGCAGGCAGTTTCTTTATGAATCCTTATATTTGCAAAGAGCATTACGAAGGCCTGAAAAAACATTATCCCGACATTAAGCATTATCCTGTGAATGAGGAAGTTGTAAAAATCCCTGCGGCCTGGCTGATTGAAAAATGCGGTTTGAAAGGCAAAACCCTTGGCGGAGCGCAGATTTACGAACGCCAGCCTCTGGTAATCGTCAATCGCGGAAATGCGGCCGGCAGCGATATTGCCGCCCTTGCCGAAGAGGTTCAGGCGGCCGTCAAAGAGAAATTTTTCATCGACCTTAAACCGGAAGTAAATTACGTGTGATGAAAATAAGATTTTTAGGCACCGGAACTTCCACAGGAATCCCCGAAATAGGCTGCCGATGTGCGGTTTGCTCATCGTCCGACCCCCGCGACAAACGCTTGCGGGCCTCTGTTCTCGTTACGCTCGACGACGGCCGCAAAATCCTGATTGATTGCAGCCCCGACTTCCGCCGGCAAATGTTATCGACATTTGAAATCGAGCCGTTTGAGCGCTTGGACGCCGTCTTGCTCACTCACGAACATTACGACCACGTAGGCGGGCTTGACGACCTGCGCATTTTTTGCCGGCATAATCCGCTCGATATTTATGCTGAAAACTATGTTGCAGAGGCGATTATGCGGCGGATTGACTATGCGTTTGCAGAGCGAAAATATCCCGGAAGTCCAAGTTTGATAATGAAAAAAATCGGACTTGAAACATTCGATATCGAGGGGCAAAAAATCCTTCCTATCCGCCTGATGCACGGCAAATTGCCCATTTTCGGCTACCGGATAGATGATTTTGCCTATCTGACCGATTTAAAAACCATTCCCGACAGCGAATACGAAAAATTGAAAGGCATTGACATATTGGTTATCAACGCCTTGCGCTACGAGGAGCATATTGCCCACCAAACCATAACCGACGCACTGGCGCAGGTAGAGCGGATTAAGCCTCGCAGAGCCTTTTTCACGCATCTTTGCCATCAGGCCGGATTTCACACGGAACTGCAAAAACTGTTGCCCGAAAACGTGGATTTAGCCTACGACGGATTGGAAATTTCAACAGATTGTTAATAAATAAACAGAAAAAAAACGTAGAATCTGAAAAAAAAATCATACATTTGCACAAAAATAAAATCACTAAAAAAATAGAAACAATATGAAATTCGCAGTATCAAGCAGTTTATTGGCAAGCCATTTACAGGTTATTGGCCGCGTTCTCGCATCGAAGAACACTATTCCCATTCTCGACTGTTTTCTGTTCGAGTTGAAAGACAACCTGCTGACTTTGACGGCAGCCGACAGTGAAACCCGCATCACGGTATCGATTGAAGTTACCGATGTCGAAGGCGGCGGAGTGTTCGCCATTCCCTCGAAAAATATCCTCGACGCTTTGAAGGAATTGCCCGAACAGCCCATCAAATTCGACATCAACGACGATTCGCTCGAAATGTTCATTTACTACGAAAACGGTAAATACAATTTCATCGCACAGGACGGGGAAGAATATCCCATGCCCAAGCCGCTGAACGAAAAAGCAGTGAAACTGAAAATGAGCGCCGAAGACCTCCTGTCAGGCGTGAGCAGAACGCTGTTTGCTACCGCAGAAGACGAACTCCGTCCGGTAATGAACGGCATCTATTTCGACGTTAAAGAAGACAACATCACTTTCGTAGCCTCCGACGGCCACAAGTTGGTAAGATTTATCAACAAAGCCATTTCGGGCAACGAAGTTTCGTCGTTCATTCTGCCTAAAAAACCGGCTAACCTGCTGAAATCGGTACTCGCAAAGGAAACCGGCGATGTTACGGTCAGTTTCGACGAAAGCAACGCCCGTATCGAAACCGGCAAACTGCTGATTATTTCGCGCCTCATCGAAGGCCGTTATCCGAACTACAACGGAGTTATCCCGAAAGAAAACCCGTTCCGGATTACCGCCGACCGCCTGCTGTTTATGAACGCAATGAAGCGCGTTACGGTATTCGCAAATCCCACCAGCAGCCTGATAAAACTCGTTGTTGCAGACAACAAGATAGTGCTTTCGGCACAGGACGTCGATTTCCAGACTTCGGCCGAAGAAACTCTGGCCTGCGTTTACGACAACGACCCGATAAGTATCGGATTCAAAGGCACTTACCTGATTGAAATCTTGAACAACATCCCGTCTTCGGAAGTTATTATCGAACTCGCCGACCCATCGCGTGCCGGACTGATGTTGCCTTCGGAAAACGAAGAAAACGAAGATTTGCTGATGTTGCTGATGCCGATGATGCTGAACGACTGACAAATTAATTTTGAATGTAAGAATTTTGAATAATTTAGAATATTCGTAAAAATATATAGTGAAACTGAATTTAAAAAATCCTCTTGTTTTTTTCGACCTCGAAACTACGGGAGTTAATGTTTCTTCGGACAGGATAGTGGAAATTTCCTATCTGAAAATTTTTCCTAATGGCGACGAGGAAAGCCGGACGCGCAGACTGAATCCGGAACGCCCGATTCCGCCCGAATCTACTCTGGTTCACGGGATTACCGACGAAGACGTGAAAGATGCGCCCACGTTCAAGCAAATAGCCAAATCCTTGGCCGCTCAAATTGAGGGCTGCGATTTGGCCGGATATAATTCCAACCGCTTCGACATTCCGCTATTAGCCGAGGAATTTCTGAGGGCAGACGTCGATATCGACCTGATGAAACGCAAATTTGTCGATGTGCAGACCATTTACCACAAAAAGGAGCAGCGGACTTTGGCGGCAGCCTATAAATTCTACTGCGACAAGGATTTGGAAAACGCCCACACCGCCGAGGCCGATACCAAAGCGACCTACGAAATTTTGCAGTCGCAACTCGACCGTTATCCCGATTTGCAGAACGACATTAATTATCTGTCTGAATATTCGGCATTTACAAACAATGTCGATTTTGCCGGACGGGTAATTTATAACGAAAAAAAGCAGGAAGTAATCAACTTTGGAAAATATAAGGGGCGTTTGGTAGAATCCGTTCTGGCCGAAGACCCCGGATATTACAGTTGGATTATGCAGGGCGATTTTGCGCTGCACACCAAAAAAGTTTTTACAAACATTCGATTGAGAGCGTTAAAAAAATAAAGTCCTTATGAGTTGGGAAAGTATAAAATCGCGCTTCGGGTGGGTCAATAAATACGTGGTTGCGATTGCGATTTTTGCCCTTGTGATGCTGTTTTTGGGCGACAAAACAGTAATCGACCGCATACGCTACGACCGCGAAATAAGCCGTCTCGAAAGCGAAGTTGCAGTTCAGAAAAAGAACTTGCAGGCCAGCCGCGACAAGTTGGAAGCAATCAAAAAAGACGACGAAAGCCTCGAAAAATTCGCCCGCGAGCAGTACCGGCTGACCAAGCCCGATGAAGAACTGTTTCTGATAGAAGAATGATGCCTCAAACCGTAAGAAACATTATTCTGTTCGTCAGCGCAGTTTTGCTCGTCGCTTCGTCGGCTCTGTATATCGCTGATAATGAGGCGCTTCATACGGCGGTTCTTTATGTTTATGCAGTATCGGGGGCTTTGATTGCGGTGGAAATCCTGTCGAATCCCTACCGCGGCGAAAACCTGCGCCTGAAACGGCTCAACGTGCAGCAAACCATTGCCGCCCTGTTGCTGCCTTTTTCGTCGTATCTGATGTTTAAAGGCAAAAACGAGTGGTTTATGTTCCTGCTGATAGCCGTTTTTCTGATTTTGTACGTAACTTTTGTCAGGTCGAGCGAAGAGAAAAAAGAAAAGCAAAGTATTGAAAGTGAACACGATAACGAGCGTCCAGAATGAAAGGATAAAAAACGTTTTGAAACTTGCCGCAAAATCGAAAGAGCGGAAGGAGCAAAACCTTTTTGTCGTCGAAGGAGCGCGGGAACTGTCGTTAGCAAAGGCGGGCGGTTACGCGCTCGATTCCGTTTTTGTGTGTACCGAACTTTTTGCCGCTTCCGATTATCCCAATGTGCTGGCAAACGTAGAGCAGGAGCGGATTTTTGAGGTTTCGCCCGCGGCGTTTCAAAAAATGGCCTACCGCGAACATTCCGACGGGATTACGGCTCTTGTCCGGCCGAAAAGCAATGCGCTTGACGACCTCGTTTTGAGCGAAAATCCATTTATCATCGTCCTCGAATCGGTAGAAAAACCCGGAAATCTGGGAGCCGTTTTGCGGACTGCCGACGCTGCAAAAGCCGATGCAGTGATAGTTTGCGACCCTTTGGCCGACGTTTACAATCCTAATACAATCCGCTCGTCGATAGGCTGCGTTTTTACCGTTCAAGTGGCGGCAACGAACAGTCAGGCTGCGCTTAATTTCCTTAAAAACAGGAAAATACGCACTTTTGCAGCCGAACTCGAAGCCTCTGTCTGGTATCACGAAACGGACTTTACCCGCCCTTCGGCTATCGTTATGGGAACCGAGGCCGACGGATTGACCGCTTTCTGGCTCGAAAACGCCGACGCAAGAATAAAAATCCCGATGAGGGGCAAAATCGATTCGCTCAACGTTTCTGTTTCTACGGCCGTTTTGACCTTTGAAGCGATGCGGCAGCGCGGATTTTAATGTTAAACTTGTTAAACATAAATATTTATGAGAAATTTATTTATTCTGTTGTTCCTTTCCGCAAGCATGGTTAGCGGCAACGCACAAAAATTCTTTTGGCAAAAAAAGAAACCGGAGGTTAAAAAAGAAATGGCTGCTCCTCCCAAACCCGCGGCACAAGGCGATTTGAAGCCCTATAAAGACGTTATTACAAAAGACGCAATATCGAGAACCGGATTTTTCAAAGTTCATCACGTGAAAGACAAATATTATTTTGAAATTCCCGATTCCATCTACGGCCGCGATATTTTAGCAGTTAACCGCATATCGAAAGCGCCCGTAAACCGCAACCGCCAACTTTCGGGCTACGGTGCCGACCAGATTGGCGAGGATGTTGTCCGCTTTGAAATGGGCGCCGACAACAAGGTTTACCTCCGCTCGGTTTCATATATCGAGGAAGCCAGCGACACGACGAATATGTATCTTTCGGTGCAAAACTCTAATGTTCAGCCGATTATCGCCGCATTTCCCATTGCTGCTTTCTATACCGATTCTGTAAAAAAGAGCAAAAATGCGGTTATCGACGTTACGGCTTTCATAAATTCCGATAACTCTGCGCTTTCTTTCTCGCAATCGATGAAAAGGCGCACCGGACTTGGAAACTTGTTTGCCGACCGCTCATTCATCGACACAATGCGTGTTTATCCGCAAAATATTGAGATTCGGACAGTTAAGACTTATGCGCAAACTCCGCCCCAGGGTTATCCGCAAACGATGGCGCAATATTATCCGAACGGGCCAATCACTTACGAACTGAATACTTCGATTCTGCTCCTGCCCGAAAAGCCGATGAAAGCCCGCCTTTTTGACCCCAGAGTCGGCTATTTTGCAGTCAGTTACACCGATTTTGACGCAAATTCGCAAGGAATAGAACGCCGCGCAAAAATTACCCGCTGGCGGCTTGAACCCAAGCCCGAAGATTTGGAGCGTTACCTTGCCGGCGAACTTGTGGAGCCGCAAAAACCGATTGTCATTTATATCGACCCCGCAACGCCTAAAAAGTGGGTTCCGTATCTGATAGCAGGCGTTAACGACTGGCAAAAAGCATTTGAAAAAGCCGGATTCAAAAACGCAATTTACGCTCTGGAAGCGCCACAAGATTCGACTTGGAGCCTCGACGACGCCCGCCATTCGGCCATAGTTTACAAGGCTTCGGACATTGCCAACGCAAGCGGCCCTCACGTTCACGACCCCCGCAGCGGCGAAATTTTGGAAACTCACATCAATTGGTATCACAACGTGATGAACCTGCTCCACAACTGGTATATGATTCAGGCAAGCCCCAGCGACAAGGGCGCACGCAAGCCGGTTTTCGACGACGAACTTATGGGGCAGTTGATTCGCTTCGTTTCTTCGCACGAGGTCGGCCACACTCTGGGTTTGCGCCACAATTTCGGCTCCTCGGCCACAATTCCGGTGGAAAAACTCCGCGACAAAGCATGGGTCGAGGCTAACGGCCACACCCCTTCAATTATGGACTACGCCCGCTTCAACTATGTGGCTCAACCGGAAGACAACATCGGCCAGAGCGGAATTTTTCCGCGAATCGGAGTTTACGACGAATGGGCTATCGAATGGGGCTACCGCTACCGTCCCGAATTTGCAAAACCGGAAGACGAAATTGCTTTTAATAACAAACTGATTATCGACAAGTTAAATTCCGATAAACGCTTTACTTTCGGTACAGAATCCGACCCTGACGACCCGCGGAATCAAAACGAAGACCTGGGCGACAACGCGATTTTGGCCGGAACTTACGGCATAAAAAACCTGAAATTCATTATGCCTAACGTAATTGCCTGGACCAAAGAAGACAACAAAAATTATTCAAACGCTGAAAACCTTTACACGCAGATTGCAACGCAATTCAGCCGTTACGCAGGCCACGTCGCCAAGAATGTAGGCGGAATTTACCGTACTCCGGTAACTGTCGAACAATCAACAAATTCCGAAGAATTTGTACCCGCAAAAATCCAGCGGGAAGCAGTTCAATTCCTTAACTCTCAGGTTTTTGCAACCCCCGAATGGCTGATTGACAAGACTTTGATTGAAAAAGCCGAGGTCAATCCGATTTCGACAATCGACAGAATCCAGAAACAAATCATCGACCGCCTCATCAGCCGCTCGACCATCGATAAACTGGTGCGCAACGAATCGTTCAACGGACGCGAAGCCTACACCGCCGACGAGATGTTCCGCGACCTGAAAAAAGGCGTTTGGTCGGAACTTTCGAGCGGAAAAGACATTGACGTTTACCGCCGCAATTTGCAGAAAAACTACGTTGCAGCCCTTATTGCGCTTGTAAATCCGCAACAGAACGCTCCGGCAGGCTTCGCTCCGACCGGCTCGTCCGATGCGGCAGGCCTTGCCCGCGTTCAACTGATGGATTTGCGGAGCGCTGTAAAATCGGCGGCCGCTTCTGCTACCGGATTGAAACGCAGCCATTTAGTCGATATTGCAGCGCAGATTGACAAGGCATTAGACCCAAAATAAAGCAATGATTATCGACAGAATTTCAATACTGAACTTCAAAAATATCGAAGAAGCAGACCTCGTTTTTTCCCCTAAAATGAACTGCTTTTTCGGAAATAACGGGATGGGCAAAACCAACCTGCTCGATGCTCTGTATTATCTGTCGTTCACGAAAAATTACACGAATCTTCCTGACAGCCAACTCGTTAAGCACGGAACGGATTTTTGCGTCCTGCAAGGATTTTACCGCGACGGCGAGGCGGAAGAAGAAATTTACTGCGGCATAAAGCCGGGAAGCCGCAAGGTTTTCCGGCGCAACCGCAAGGAGTACAGCCGGATGTCGGAACATATAGGCCTCATCCCGCTCGTGATGGTGTCGCCTGCCGACGTTTCGCTGATTCAGGGCGGCAGCGAGGAACGCCGCCGTTTTGTGGATATGGTTGTCAGTCAGTACGATAAGGACTATCTCCGCCGGCTTATTCATTATAACAAGATTTTGCAGCAGCGCAATTCGATGTTGAGGGACAATTTAAAGCCCGTCGATGATTCGCTGCTCGACATTCTTGACGAGCAACTGTCTGAAACAGGGAAAGTTATCCACGAAAAGCGGAAAGAATTTATCGAAAGTTTTTTGCCTGTTTTCAGGGAATATTACAGCCGGATAAGCAATGGCGGCGAACAGGTCGATTTGCGCTACGAATCGCAGTTTGCCGATATTTCCGACCCCCGCGCCCTGTTTTCTTCCCGCCGCGAACGCGACAAACTGCTCGGCTATACGAGCGCAGGCGTTCACAAAGACGATTTCCTGTTTTTGCTCGATGATTTTTTGCTTCGCAAAACAGGCTCGCAGGGGCAAAACAAAACCTGCCTTATAGCGCTGAAACTTGCTCAATTTGAGCATCTTGCGAGGCTCGGCCAAACTGCGCCCCTGCTTTTGCTCGACGATATTTTCGACAAACTCGACGCCGGGCGCGTGGAGCAGATTATCGCTCTGGTTGCCCGCCCTGAATTTGGGCAGATTTTTATTACTGACACCAACCGCAAATATTTAGACGAGATTCTGGCCGGAATGAAGCACGATTACAGGCTGTTTCACGTCGAAAACGGAAAAACCGGATTATTATGAAACGAATTGAAGCACAGTCGATAGCGAGCGTTTTAGAAGAGTTTTTCGACGCAAATCCGAAGGTAGCCGACCGCCTCGGCGAAAGCCGCGCAATAGAGGCCTGGTATAAACTAATCGGAGCCTCGGCGGCAAAATTCACAAGCAGCGTCCAGATTAGGAAACGCGTTCTGTATGTGAAACTTACCTCTTCCGTACTGAAAAGCGAACTCTCGATGTGCCGCGAAAACCTGATTCAGCGGCTGAACGAAAAAGCCGGTCGCAACGTGGTCGATAATATTGTGTTTACTTGAAAAAAAGCATTAACACTGTTGGTTGAACTGGGAACATATTGTAACTGTCCTTGTAATCGCCGCTTACGGGCATTATGAAGATAAAAATCAGTCTTCATTCACTTTGAGCCGCCAAAAGAGGGTTAAGCCCCTCTTTTTCATTTTTCAGGGTTTCGACGGCTTTTTTTACCATTTTGTCGTTGTTGAGAATGGTATAATACATCATTTCTTCGCCGTAAAAATTTTGCAGGATATATGCGCTTGTCATATTAACTATCTGATTAGCAGAGGTATAAATCAGATTGCTGCGCCGCTTTACGCCTTTTTTCTCGGCAAACAGGACGACCTCGTCCAACAAATCCTGCGAATTAAGGTATTTCAGCAGGCCTTGCCAGTTCTCGAAACTTTTCAGCAGTCCGCGGTTGCTGTCGGAATAATCGAAGGCAAAAGAACGGAAAACATCGTTTTTTTCGAGTTTTATGTAATACGAAGTCAGTTCCGAAGTGTCCATTGGCACAAAAATATCGGGCATTATCCCACCTCCGCCGTAAACTTTGCGACCGTTCAGGGTATGGAAAACTTTTGCCGTATCCACTACGCGGCTTGGGTCTTCTTCGGTAAATCCTTCTTTTACAAGGCGTTCTATCCATTCCTGATTGTAGCCTTCGGAATTTCCGAGTTCGTATTTCCGCTGAATATTCCGTCCCGAAGGAGTGAAATATCTTGCGATAGTAAGCCTCAAAGCCGAACCGTCGGAAAGTTCTATCTGATTCTGTATCAATCCTTTGCCATACGAGCGGCGGCCGATTATCAATCCGCGGTCGTTGTCCTGGATTGCTCCAGCAACTATTTCGCTGGCCGAGGCCGATATTTCGTCCATAAGTACTGCTAAATTGCATTTTTGGAGCGTTCCGGAGCCGTCTGCCTCAACATTTTCGCGCGGGAATGATTTGCCTTCGGCATAAACAATTACGCGGCCTTCGGGCAAAAATTCGTTGCAAATTTTGATTGCCGCATCGAAGGAGCCGCCCTTGTTGGAGCGCAAGTCGAGAATCAGCGAATTGCAGTTTTTCAGCCTCGCCATCGCGTTTACAAATTCGTCGTAGGTCGTGTGGCTGAACTCGGCAATTTTTATTATCCCTACGCCGGGCGACAGTTCGTAAGCCGCTTTCACGGTTTTTGTCGGAATATATGTGCGTATTATCCTGAATGTCAGCAGGCTGTCGGAATTATTCCGTTTTATGTTCAATTTGAGCGGCGAGCCGACTTTTCCGCGCATCACGTTTTCGATTTTTTCTTCCGAAAAATTTTCGCTCACGTATGACGAATCGTTTATTGCGACAATGCGGTCGCCTGCCAAAATGCCCGCCTGTTCGGCCGGGCCACCGTGCGAAAGGTAGGACACGACAAGCGTATCGCGATGATAAGCGTATTCAATTCCGATTCCCGCAAAATGGCCGTCCATACTCTCTTTCAGCGTTTCGAGGCTGCCGGCAGGGATGTAGTCGGAATGCGGGTCGAGTTCGCCCACAATCTTTGGTATTGAGTTCTCAATCATCTGCTGGATGTTGATTGTATCGACATATTCCTCATTTATAATATCCAGAACGAGGTCAATCTTGTTCTTTTTATTGAGGAACAGTTTCCGCGACAGGGATTTGCTCGAAAAGAAATTCCCCGCAAAGAAGCCTGCTATCAATGCGATAAGGATAAAAATTATCAACTTCCAATTCAATCTTTTGCTCATAATGACGTAAAAATTACAGTTCGCCTTTGTCGATATAAACCATTTCGATACCGGCTCTTTCGAGCAGTTCGATACCGTCGGTAAGGCGGTATTTTTCGGAATAAACAACCCGTTTGATTCCTGCCTGAATGATGAGTTTCGCACATTCGATGCAGGGCGAGGCGGTAACGTAGAGCGTAGAGCCGCCGCTGTTGTTGTTCGAGCGTGCAATTTTTGTAATTGCGTTGGCCTCGGCGTGCAGGACGTAGGGCTTCGTGGCGCCGTCTTCGTCTTCGCAAACGTTCTCGAAGCCGGAAGGAGTGCCGTTATAGCCGTCCGAGATAATCATCTTGTCTTTCACTATCAAGGCGCCAACCTGACGCCGTTTGCAATAAGAGTTTTCTGCCCAGATTTTCGCCATCCGCAAATATCGAATATCTAATGCCTTTTGTTTATCGAGTTCTTTCATCCAAAATCCTTTACGGCTGCAAAAGTACAAAAAAATCTATATTTTACGGCTTTTTTAGGGAAATTTTCAGTATTTTTTCAAAAATAATTAAAAAAATTTGCGACTTGCAAAACTTTGCATTATCTTTGCAGCCCGAAAACAAAATTTTATTAACATAAAAATTTAATTATCAAACAGAAATTATGATTATTGTTCCATTAAAGGAAGGCGACAACATCGAACGCGCCCTGAAAAAATTCAAAAGAAAGTTCGAGAAGACCGGCGTAACCAAAGAATTACGCAACAGGCAGGCATTTTCCAAGCCCTCGGTAAAGAAAAGAAAAGAGAAAATTCACGCCATCTACGTGCAGCAACTCCAACAGGCGGAAGATTAATATCCTTAAAATCAACAATTTATCTCTAATCGCCCGATAGACAGCAGTCATCGGGAAAGGAAAAATATTGTCCCGGCGTAAAAAAATACGTCGGGATATAATTGTTTGCGCTCCATTCAATTTTATTTGCCTGAAAATCAATAAGATTTAAAAAATATTGCAGATTTCCTTTGCTGTTTGAAAAATATTTCATATCTTCGTTGCATAAAATTTAGACTGAAAAGATGATAGATTCATTCCTGAAATACCTGCAATATGAGAAAAATTATTCGGTTCATACGGTTAATTCGTACAGGAATGACTTGCTTCAATTCGTCGAGTTTGTCTGCGGCGGCGAACCGGCATTTGTTCCCCGGGAAATAGACGAAGTTTGGGTGCGCCGATGGATGGCCGGGCTGATGGAAGAAGGTTATTCCGCCCTGTCGGTAAAACGCAAGTTGAGCAGCCTGAAATCGTTTTTCCGCTACCTTGCCGCCAACCGCCTGATTGACAAAAATCCGCTCCACTACCTGAAAGGCCCCAAGGCGAAAAAGCCCCTTCCCGCATTTGTTAAAGACGCCGATATGGATACGGTTATTTCCGATTTCGACGGCTGCGACGCCTTTGAAGACGTCCGCGACCGCGCCGTTATCGACGTTTTCTACTCGACGGGGATGCGCTGCTCCGAACTTACCGGCCTTACAGACGGCGACGTGGATTTCGACGCAGGACTGCTTCGCGTGAACGGCAAGCGCAACAAACAACGTTTAGTCCCTTTTGCCGAAAATTTGAAAAACGGCCTCAAAGATTATATCTCATTGAGAAACAAAGAGATAGGCTCTCTTGCCTGTCAGGCCTTTTTCGTCCGCCGAAACGGGAAACCGCTTTCGCACACCATAGTTTACGGCATCGTTCACCGGCATCTGTCGGAAATCCCGAATCTTACCAAGCGAAGCCCGCACGTGCTGCGGCATACCTTTGCAACAAGCATGCTGAACAACGGCGCCGGACTGAACTCGGTAAAAGAACTGCTCGGCCACGCAAGTCTTTCATCTACGGAAGTTTATACACACAATACTTTTGAAGAACTAAAACGAGTTTATCACCAGGCTCATCCAAGAGCCTAAAATTTTAAGGAGGTTTATTATGGAAATTGCAATTCATTCGCTTCACTTTGAAGCAAGCAGCAAATTGGAGTCTTTCATAAGAAAGAAAATCAGCCGGCTGTCGAAATTTTTCGACGACGTTACAGCAGCCGACGTTACGCTTAAAGTTGTAAAACCGGAATCCAACCAAAACAAGGATGCTTCGGTAAAGTTGTCCGCCCGCGGGCGGGAGTTTTTCGCGCAGGAAATTGCCGACACTTTTGAAGAGGCTATCGACAAATGCGCAGCCAAACTTGAACGGCAGGTTGTGAAAGTGAAAGGGAAACTGCTGGACAAAAAAGCCGGCGTTCCCGAAATAGAAATTCCCGAAATAGAGTTGGCGGAATAGTCCTTATTCCCCGATTATTTTTACAAGAACGCGCTTGCGGCGCTTGCCGTCAAATTCGCCGTAAAAAATTTGCTCCCAGGGGCCGAAATCCAATCGGCCCCCGGTAACGGCGACGACAGTTTCGCGTCCCATGACCGAGCGTTTCAGGTGGGCGTCGGCGTTGTCCTCGTAAGTATTGTGCCGGTACTGGTTGTACGGCTTTTCGGGAACAAGTTTTTCGAGCCAAACTTCCATATCGTGATGCAGGCCGCTTTCGTCGTCATTGATGAAAACGCTGGCCGTGATGTGCATTGCGTTTACTAAAACAAGGCCTTCGCTGACGCCGCTTTCGGCCAAGCATTGCTCCACTTCGGGAGTGATGTTGATAAACGCGCGGCGAGTCGGGGTGTTGAACCAGAGTTCTTTTCTGTATGATTTCATTTGCAATTAATTGTTAATCAAATAGATAACTGAAATCTTCGCCGTTTTTGGCAAGATAGGTTTTCATACCGAGGCGGTTTCCGATTTCGATATTGGCCGCACCGTCGTCGATAAACAGCGTTTCTTCGGCTTTGATGCCCGAATCGCGGAACAGATATTCGTAGATTGCCGGAGCAGGCTTGGTGCAGCCGATTTTGTAGGACAGGTAAAGTTTGTCGAAAAACTGGTCAATGCTTTTCCCCTGCGGCGAAAAGGCGGGAGTCAAGGCCCACGACATAATAACCGGATTGGTGTTGCTCAACAGGAAAAGGCGGTATTTTTCTTTCAGCCGTTCGAGCAGGTTCAGTTTTGAAGCGGGGATTTCTTTCATAAAGCCCATCCATGCGTACTCAATCCGCTCGTTGGGGATAAATTTTCCGGCCTCGCGGCGCAGGGCGTCGTAATATTCCTGCTGCGAGAGTTTTCCCTCTTCTAAAGCCAGAAAAATGCCTCTCTGATGGTAGGGGTCAAGCACTTTTTCTATCTCGTCGCAGCCAATTTCCTTGAAGCGTCGCAGGGCTTCGTCGAAATCGAGCGTAACAACCACGCCACCAAGGTCGAAGATAATATTTTTTATCCCGTTTAAGTCAATTTTTTGCATTTATTTTTGTTTATTAATTTCTGAATGGCAATAAATAAGAACGTTCGTATCTATTGCAACGCGCTCAATCATAATTGTTTGCCTCTGTTGGCGTAAATACTTGTCTGTACATAATTTTCTGTTTTTAATTTAGATTGCAAAGATAGTTTTTTTTCTATAAAAGCACAAGAAAAACCGAAAAATAAACTGCACATAAAATCCAGCGCAGGCCGTCGCAGCCTGCGCTGAAATTTTGCGGCTAATCTGAAGAATTTAGATGCTTTAAATAGACACATTTATTTTCACGCCAAGTATTGATATATTTGGTAAGTATATAATTCCTGTCGTAAAAATAGATTTCCCTATACGTTGTATCAATCAGGCTCTGTTTTATTGTAATATACTCATTATCATTTTGTTTCTTAATTTCGTATTTACACCTATCATAACCCAGATTGAAAACAAATATAGAGGTATAGTCGTCTTTTGGACAGTACTCAAAAACAGTATCTTTCAAGGAAAAAGTTATGATATGAGTAATATATGTATCATTTTCTTTACCTTCTTCTACTATTTGCGGGCCTAATCGTAACTCATAAAAATTACCATTTTCCTTTATAAATTTACTTTTCAAACTAAACCCCTCACTTCCTAAATATCTTGATATTATGATACTGTCAGCATTATAAACAGATACAAACATACTGTCGTACATAAATTTATCATCAACTATAGAAGATACGGATTTATCGCAAATTAAACTATACTTCTCAATGTCGGAATTACAAGCCATACATATTACTGACAGGAATAAAATGTATATAAAAGCCTTTATTTCAATAATTTCTTTTTGCATGTTATTCTCTTCTTTAAATGTTTCTATATAATTAGAGTCAATTTTTTCCAATTCTTTTCGTGTAGAATTGTACCCTCTGCTCGTCGGTGGCTCCTGCCTGCGACGAGCAGAGATATGCGTATTCGCTATAATTAACTACCACTTATAAAAAATGTCATATTTTTACTAATATTGTGATAATATGTATCTGCACTTTTAGCATTATTAACAATTTCTTTTAATAAAGTGATAAATAACTTATCATTCAATAAGTCAGAATTTGATTCTTTAATCATAAACAATTCATCTATTATTAGACTCAAATCACTATATCTGAATATTTTATATTTATCATAAACTATAATCAGAATATAGGCACATTCGCTTTGACTTCCTATAAAATCAAATTCATATAAGTTAAAATCTTCTTGAAATTTAGGTTTACAATTATACTCTTTATCACAAATTAAATTATGAATTTTAATAAGTTTCGAGTAATCTGCCTTAAATTCATTCATATACTCCTGTGTAATATTTTTATTACTATAAACAAGAAAATTACACAAATAATAATATATGGAATCTGCTTGACATTTTTGAGAAAAACAAGTAACTCCAAATAGGTTTAATAAAACTGTGATTATAAAAATTTTTTTCATTTTTGTTTGCTTTTAAAATTGTTTTTTTGTTTAATATCGGCATGGACTATTAGTCCTGCCGAACATTTTAGTTTCGAGTTTACGTAGCGCGGAGGCTACGCTGAGCATGAGAAATTTATTTAGTATGAAATACTTTAATAATTTCTCCCGTTTGTTTATTGATCTCTATATAAGCAGATCCTCCCTTGTCATATTCCTCAGAAAAGGAGCCTTCTATAATCCAAACACCGTTCTCCAAATTAACTGAAAATGGTTTTTCGTTTTCGATAACTTCTTCGCCATAAATATGAGATAAAACTATTTCTGCAATTTGAAAAGCAATTGTATCATTTGGGACAACCCCCCCCTCTGGCTTAACTCCGTTATATTTGGAATAATCATTTAAGGATAATTCTCTGTCGATAATAAAATCCATTTTTTCAGCATTATTTTCCTTCGCTGCTTTTTTATTACAACTTACAAGTGCTAATGTGGCAAATATCATTGAAATAAATATTAATCGTATCATATTTCATTATTTTATTTTATTTTAAAAAAACCATTTATAATCTTCCAGTTTAAATGGAGGAACTTTCAATTCTGGCTTTTCCTCCTGCTCTTTTGTTGTTGCTGCTCTTTGTTTTTCCAAGGGTACATCCGTCGGATTTACTTCATTTTTTCTATCAGGGTCTTTTGGATCACTTGGAAGGTTAGTAGAAATAGTAGTTGTTTTTGCTGTTTCTACGTCATATTTTTTTAATGAACCATTTGGAGTGGTAAGATAGCCGTCAATTTTATCATTATAATTTCCTCTTTTATCTTTATTGGAAAAATCATTGTCAGTATCTGAAATGTATTCGCCATGAGAATGAATATCGGCAATAATTTTTTCCCCATTAGGGGATTTGCTGACTTTAGTTTTACCGGCCGTACCTTCATATGCAACTGAATATGAATAATACGTTTTACCATCTTTATTTACAACAAAAATAGAAGAACCAAATTCTTTTCCTCTTAAAATAGAGGCCCCATTGTAATACATTCCCCAATCCTTTGCTGCTGCAATTACTGTTTTGAAAAAATCACCGGGATCTTTTCCATCTAAATCGATTAGTCTAACTGGATTATTTAAACAATACGCATAAGGACTAATGCTGTAATACTTCTCCGCCAGCGGGTCAACCGAAGTAAACCGCCCAACAGAGGGGTCGTAGGTGCGAGCATCGAAATCATACAGATTCAGCCCGTTTTCCAAATCGAGTTCCTTGCCGGTAAACTTGTAGGGCTGTGCGCCCTGTCCGGTGCTGCCGCTCATTGCCAGCCCAAAAGGATAATAATGAGTTTGCTGAACAATATTTCCGTTTTTGTCT